>CALKJX010000041.1 GCA_937995555.1 uncultured Elioraea sp. | reverse complement strand
GAGGGCGCCCCTCCCGTCGGTCGGGGCGTGGGCCGCGACCAGCGGGAGCGGCCCCGGATGCAGGGGGGTGTGGGGGGGACGAGCGTCGTCCCCCCACCTCTTGGAGGTGTAGATGGCTGACCAGTACGACCTGATCGTGATCGGCGGCGGCCCGGGCGGCTATGTCGCGGCGATCCGCGCCACGCAGCTCGGTCTCAAGACCGCGCTGGTCGAACGCGAACACCTGGGCGGAATCTGCCTCAACTGGGGCTGCATCCCGACCAAGGCGCTGCTGCGCTCCTCCGAGATCAACCACCTGCTGCACACGCTCGACGCCTACGGCTTCGCCGCCGACAACCCGCGCTACGACTTCGCGAAGGTGGTCAAGCGCTCGCGCCAGGTCGCGAGCCAGCTCTCCGCCGGCGTGAAGCACCTGCTCAAGAAGAACAAGGTCACGGTGGTCGACGGCCACGGCAAGCTCGCCGGTCCTCAGAGGGTGGCGGTGGAGAAGGACGGCAAGCCGGTCGCCGAGCTGACGTCGCCGCACATCATCCTCGCGACCGGCGCGCGCGCGCGCGTGCTGCCCGGAATCGAGCCGGATGGCGAAACGATCTGGACCTACAAGGAGGCGATGGTGCCGAAGGCGATGCCGAAGTCGCTGCTGGTGATCGGCTCCGGCGCGATCGGCATCGAGTTCGCCTCGTTCTACGCCAACATGGGGGCGAAGGTGACGGTGGTCGAGGTGCTCGACCGCGTGCTGCCGGTGGAGGACGAGGAGATCTCGGCTTTCGCGCACAAGGCCTTCACCAGGCAGGGCATGACCATCATGACCGGCGCCAAGGTGCAGAGCGTGCAGAGGAACGGCAAGCTCGCCCGTGTCACGGTGGAGGACAGCAAGGGCAAGGTGCAGGACGTCGAGGTCGAGGTCGTGATCAGCGCGGTCGGCATCGTCGGCAATGTCGAGGGGATCGGCCTCGAAGGCACCAAGGTGAAGGTGGACCGAACCCACGTCGTCACCGACGGCTACGGCCGCACGGGCGAGCCCGGCGTCTACGCGATCGGCGACCTCACCGGTCCGCCCTGGCTCGCGCACAAGGCGAGCCACGAGGGCGTGGTGTGCGTCGAGGCGATCGCGGGGAAGAACGACGTCCACCCGATCGACCCGACGACGATCCCGGGCTGCACCTATTGCCGGCCGCAGGTCGCCTCGGTGGGGCTGACCGAGGCGGCGGCCAAGGCGAAGGGGCACCAGGTGCGTGTCGGCCGCTTCCCGTTCATCGGCAACGGCAAGGCGATCGCGCTCGGCGAGCCCGAGGGCCTGGTGAAGACCGTGTTCGACGCCAAGACGGGCGAGCTGCTCGGCGCGCACATGGTCGGCGCCGAGGTGACGGAGCTGATCCAGGGCTATGCGATCGCGCGCTCGGCCGAGCTGACCGAGGCCGAGCTGATGCACACCGTGTTCCCGCACCCGACGCTGTCGGAGATGATGCACGAGAGCGTGCTCGACGCGTACGGGCGGGTGATCCACATCTGATACGATCGGCGCCCGGAAAGGAGGGCGCAGCATGGTCGATC
The DNA here is from genome assembly GCA_937995555.1 of uncultured Elioraea sp. GTDB lineage: Bacteria > Pseudomonadota > Alphaproteobacteria > Acetobacterales > Acetobacteraceae > Elioraea. The sequence continues at coordinate 3,840 of CALKJX010000041.1, read as the reverse complement.
TCCGGATTTCCGCAAGCTCCGGCCCCGCCCTCGCGGCGCAGAAGGCACGGCTCGCGCTCGAAACGGGCGCCACCGAGCGCGCCATCGCCCTCGCCATCGCCTCGGGCTTCGACCCGCGCGACGTGCACACGATCCCGATCTGCAGCGAGGCGAAGTCGCTGCTGCTGGTGTTCCGCTGCCCCAAGGCGTGGGCGCGACCCTGGCACGGCGAGTACGCGCCCACGGTCGGCGCGGTCGCGACCAAGTCCGACGCTCGGGCCGCGCCGCCCGGAAAGGCCGGATCTACGTCTCGGACTACGACCTGATGTCGGTCTGGCGCGCCTCAGGGCCGCTCACGGGGCGGAGCCACCGGAAGATCTTCGTCACGGCGCTGCAACGCGGCGCCGGGTGCGGTGCGTGGTCGGCCGAGGCGCGCCATACCGTGCGCGGTCTGAATGCGTCCGGGATGGTCAGCCGCATCCAGCACGGCGCGCAGGACGGCTGGGCTTCTGCGCGCAACCGCGGCATCGATGCCTCGGACCGGTTCCTCGCCTTCGAGGCCGGGCAGGCCTGGTACCTGCCCTCGGCCGTCGCCCGTGAGCACTTCCATCGCAGCCGCGCGCGCCGCTGGCCCTACGTCAAGGACGGCTCCTATACCGGGCCGGACGAGCCCTGCGGCCCCGCCGGCAAGCCGATCGGCGGCGACTGGGGGCAGAATGCGGGCGCGTGCACGAACGGGATCGTGCTGCTTGACGGACACGGCCGGCCCATCGACATCTGAGCCATGACCAACCGCATCGAGATCGACCATCGCCGCACGGCGCGCCATCCGGAAAAGGTGCGACGCCCGGACAACCCGATCCAGCGCAAGCCTGCCTGGATCCGGGTCAAGGCGCCCACCCATCCGGTCTATGTCGAGACGCGCAACCTGCTGCGCGAGAAGAAACTCGTCACGGTCTGCGAGGAGGCGGCCTGCCCGAACATCGGCGAGTGCTGGTCGCAGCGCCACGCCACCATGATGATCATGGGGGACACCTGCACCCGCGCCTGCGCGTTCTGCAATGTCGCGACGGGCATCCCCGGTCCGCTCGACGCCGGCGAGCCGCAGCGCGTGGCCGAGGCGGTGGCGGTGATGGGCCTCAAGCACGTAGTGATCACCTCGGTCGACCGCGACGACCTCGAGGACGGAGGAGCAGCGCATTTCGCCGCCGTGATCCGCGCCATCCGCGCGGCCGCGCCGGGCACCACGATCGAGATCCTGACCCCCGACTTCCTGCGCAAGGGCGACGGCGCGATCGCGACCGTGGTCGAGGCCAAGCCCGACGTGTTCAACCACAACCTCGAGACCGTGCCGCGGCTCTATCCCGCGATCCGGCCCGGCGCGCGCTACTTCGTCAGCCTCCGCCTGCTCGGTCGGGTGAAGGAGATGGACCCGTCGATCTTCACCAAGTCCGGGCTGATGGTGGGGCTCGGCGAGACGCGCGAGGAACTGATCCAGGTGATGGACGACCTGCGCGCCGCCGAGGTCGATTTCATCACGCTCGGCCAGTACCTCCAGCCGACCGTTAAGCACGCGGCGATCGATCGCTTCGTCACGCCAGATGAGTTCGCCGACTATGCGGCGCTGGCCCGCGGCAAGGGGTTCCTGATGGTGGCGGCGAGCCCGCTGACGCGCTCCTCCTACCATGCAGATGCCGATTTCGCAGCGCTGCGCGCCGCACGCGAGGCGAAGCTGGCGGCCGACGCATAGCATCGATCCGGGCTTTGTCCTCTCCTTCACGTCCGCCGGACCGAGATTGAGCCGCGATGCCGACGCACGCGCAGAAGCAGTTCATGCCCTACGCGCCCGACCAGCTCTTCGATCTGGTCGCGGATGTCGGCCGCTACCCCGAGTTCCTGCCCTGGTGCGTCGGCGCACGCGTGCGCGAGCGCACCGAGACGCTGCTGGTCGCCGACCTGGTGATCGGTTTCAAGGTGTTCCGCGAGCGTTTCACCAGTCACGTGACGCTGGAGCGGCCCAACCGCATCCATGTGCGCTACCTGGAGGGACCATTCCGTTACCTCAACAATCACTGGCGCTTCATCCCGGAGAACGACGGGACGCTGGTGGATTTCTACGTCGATTTCGAGTTCCGCTCGAAGATCCTGCAGGCCGCCATCGGGCTTGTGTTCAACGAGGCCGTGCGGCTGATGGTCCACGCGTTCGAGCGGCGGGCGCGGCGCATCTACGGCCCGGCGGACACGCAGCCCGCCGGCAGGCCGCTGCCGAGTCCCGGCGGCTGAGCCGGGGACCGCCCGTCAGGTCAGGGCGAGATCCTTCCTCAGCCGTTCCATCTCCTCCTTCAGCCTCAGCTTCTCGCGCTTGATCCTCGAGACCGTCGCCTCATCGGCGCGGGGGCGGGTCATCTCGACCGAGAGCTGCTCCTCGAGAGCAGCGTGGCGGCCGGTCAAGGTCATGAGCCGCTGCTGAAGGTTCATCGGCAACTCCCTCACGGTGGATGGGTCTCACGCCTTCTGGTTGTGCAGTCTGAAGCATCTGCGGCCTCGGGGGCAAGTCTCGGCGCCGCGCTTGACGAAATGATGACGCCGCGTGGCGTTGATCGGTCCGATCACGCTTTCGCGTTGGACGTTCCGGCGCGGTCCGGCGAGGGTGGCGCATGACCTGGACGCTTTACGGGGATTGGAACTCGGGGGCGACGATCCTCGAGATCCTGCTCAACGAGGCGGGGGCGGATGTCGCGTTCCGGCCGGTCGCGATCGCGCGCGACGAGCAGCTCGCATCGCCGTTCGCGGCCATCAATCCGATGCGGCGTCTGCCCGCGCTGGTTGCACCGGACGGGACGCTGGTGACCGAAAGCCTCGCCGGCATGCTGGTCCTGGCCGAGCATTGCCCGGAGGCCGGGCTGCTACCGCCGCCGGCCACCCCCGCCCGTGCCACCGCGCTCCGCTGGATGGCCTTCCTCGCCGGCGAGCTCTACGGCGCGGTCGGCCGGTTCGACTGTCCGGAGCGCTACACCACCGATCCGACCGGCGCGGCGGCCGTGCGCGACTCGGCGATGGCGGAGACGCGGCGCCTGTGGGCGTTGCTCGACGGCGAGCTTGGTCAAGGCCCCTATGCCCTCGGCGAGACCTTCTCGGCGCTCGATGCCCAGATCCTGGTGATGAGCCGCTGGAGCAATGGTCCGGCCGCGTGGGTGGACGCCCACTGTCCGCGCATCGCCGAGGTGGTGCGCACGACCGCCGCCCGGCCCTCGGCCACGGCGATCTGGACGCGCAACTACGCGCCTGTCCGCCCCGCGCGCCCCGACGAGGCGGACGCCGTCGCATCCCTGGTCGAGGCGGCCTATGCGCCCTGGGTGCCTGTCGTCGGCCGGCGGCCCGGCCCGATGGACGACGACTACGCCGTCCGCATCGCCCGAGGCGAGGCGCATGTCGTCGCCGAACCGTCCGGCGCGCTCGCGGGCCTCGTGGTGATCGAGGATAAGGACGGCGCGTTCTGGCTCGACAATGTCGCGACCGCACCCGCCTATGCCGGCAAGGGGCTCGGACGGCGGCTGGTCCGCTTCGCCGAGGCCGAGGCGCGCCGGCGCGGCCACGGCGCGATCCGGCTCTACACGCATCAGCGCATGGAGCGGAACATCGCGCTCTACCGCGCCCTCGGCTATGCCGAGATCGGCCGCGGCGTAGAGCACGGTTTCGCCCGCGTCTTCATGGAGAAGCGGCTCGCGGGGTAGCCAAGCGCCTCTCTCCTTGCTTTGTTCGCGACCCTCGCAAGGAGTTCCCATGGTCGCGACCGACACCGCCCTGCACTACACGCCACGCAAGCCCGACCCGCGCCTGCCGCCACCGCGCATCAATCTC
>CALKJX010000040.1 GCA_937995555.1 uncultured Elioraea sp. | reverse complement strand
CATCGAGGGCGATGCCCCCGAACGGCGCGAGATTGACGACCGCGCGCGCCCCCCGTGCGGCCGCCCGCCGCAGCAGCTGCGCGATCTCGTCCGCGTCGGTCTCGCGCTGCACGACAAGCACGGTCTCCGGGCCGAGGGCTGCGTCCTCGACCTGCGCGGCCGAGACGGCGAGGTTCACGCCGGGAGCCACCATGATCTGATTGCGCCCGTCGCGGTCGACCCCGATCGCCGCGCAGCCTGTCGCGCCATCGAGTGTGGCGACACGGCTCAGATCGACGCCGGCTTCACGCAGCAGCGCGAGCGCCGGCGCGGCGAACGCGTCGCGCCCGACGGCGCCGGCGAGGGCGACGCGGGCGCCATCCCGCGCCGCGGCGACCGCCTGGTTCGCGCCCTTGCCGCCCGGTTCCGTGCGCAGGCCCGTGCCGAGCACGGTCTCGCCGGTGACCGGCAGGTGCGGCAACGCGAAGATCAGGTCGAGATTGATCGAGCCGAACACCAGGACGGTCATTGGTGCACCTACGGTCGGATCCCGCCCGCGTGCCGGAACGACTTGGCACCCTTGACTCGCGTCAAGGTCATCGGGCAGTCGGTAGCGCAAGCCTGACGGCCCCGCGCGCCTGCGCGCGGAGGGGAGGAAGCGCGTGATGGACGACCAGCGCGATGACTGCCGGCCGTCTGCCGCGGGCGGTGCCGCCGACTGCGCCCGCGGTGATGCGCAACGGGCCGTGCCGGCGACCGGGCCGCCGCCGTCCACCGACCTCCCCGCAGGTCTGCGCGAACGGATGGAACTGCGCATCCGGGTCGCCGAACTGACGGCCGTGATCGATACGATCGAGAGCACCCTGCGCGATGCGCGCGGCGCCGGCCTCAAGGTGAGCGCGCGTCACGAACGGCTCGCGGCCTCCGCGACCGCGGCGGCGGCGCTGCTGCGCGCGATCGCCGCCCGGCTCAAATAGCCCTCCCTCACGGCGCGAGGCCGAGCACCGCGGCCATCTCGCGCCATTCGCGTTTCGACAATCCGCTCGTCTCCACCGTCACGGTCTCGCCTGCCAGCATCCGCCGCACGCAGGCGAGCATGGGCGCCGACAGCGTCGCTGCCCCCAGCCGGTAGTCGAGAAAGGCCTGGTGGGTGATGGGCACCCAGGCCTTGAGCACGTCGAGCAACGCCACCGCATAGGCGCGGATCTCGTACTGCGCGTGCGCATCGGCGCGCAGACGGAGGAAATGCATGAAGTTGTGCAGGTCGGTCTTCCAATACCACTGCGTGTAGAGGTTCAGCGTCAGGTTCATGCGCGCCAGTTCCCGCGCAAGCCCGAGCCGTGCCGGATCGGCCGGTGCGCCGCCCTCGCGCTCGTTCAGCATCCAGGCATAGTGGTCGTAGCAGCGCCGGGCGTCCTCGCGCAGTAGACGCAGCACCTCGGCGGCCTCGTCGCCCGACAGCACCTCGCCGCGGCCCTGCCGGTTGGCGTCGCTCTGCGCCGCCAGATGCTCCGGCGCGGGGATGTAGAACTCGCGATCGAGCACCGAGTAGCGCGCCGAGTACTCGTTCACGTTGGCGGTGCGGTGGCGGATCCACTGGCGCGCGACGAAGATCGGCAGCTTCACGTGCAGCTTGATCTCGGCCATCTCGAACGGCGTGGAGTGCCAGTGCCGCAGCAGGTAGCGGATCAGCCCGGCATCGTCCTGCACCCGCCGCGTGCCGCGGCCATAGGAAACGCGCGCCGCCTGCACGACGGCGGCGTCGTCGCCCATGTAGTCCACCACCCGGACGAAGCCGTGGTCGAGCACCGGGATCGGCCGGTGCAGCAGCGCCTCCATCGCCGGGACGGTCGGCCGCAGCGTCGGCCGCGCCTCGGCGCGCGCCGCCTCGATCTCCGCCTGTTGCGCCTCGGTGAGCTGCATCGGTCGGCCGTTCTCCCGCCCCGCCGAGTCGCGAGGCTTCCGCATGGCAGTTGCGTTTCCTATATTGCCGGGTGCCGGGGCAACCCGGCTATGGCGATAAACGGCGCGTGGAATAAGCGTTGCGGACCCGGGGGCAGTGCCCGGCGCCTCCACCACTCCCCCGCTGCGGCTGGCGGGGCATGGGGGCGAAACAGGCTCGACGCGCGTGGTAAAGGCCCGCCTTTCGCCCGGCATGGTACCGCCGTCATCGGGCCGATCATAGGTGCCAACGACAACAGCCGTATGGCGCTCGCTGCCTGACGTAGTCTAGGCAAGCGCGGTCCGGGGGGCGCCGGGCAACAGAAGCCCCCCACTTCACCGTCCGCCGTCAGGTGGTACGGTCACAACAGCAACGCTCGACGCGGGACGGGGACGAACGGGACAGGTGATGGCAGGGGACGAGCCGGGGCTTAAGGACAGCCTGCTGCCCTACGAAACCTGGATCCAGGAAAGCCTGCGCAACGTGATGCGGCTCGCGCTCGACCGCATCGCGCGCGAGGGCCTGCCGGGAGAGCATCACTTCTACATCACCTTCCGCACCGACCATCCGGGCGTGCGCATGCCCGCGCGGCTGAAGACGCAGTACCCGCACGAGATGACCGTGGTGCTGCAGCACCAGTTCGAGGCGCTGGAGGCGGATGCCGACGGCTTCGCCGTCACCCTCTTCTTCGGCGGCGTGCCGGCGCATCTGAACGTGCCCTGGCTCGCGGTGACTCAGTTCGCCGATCCGTCGGTGCGGTTCGGACTGCGCTTCGAGTCGAAGGACGGCGAGGCGGCGCCCGAGCCCGAGGCCGCGCCCCCCGGGATGGCGTCGGACGAGCGCGGGCCCACGCCGTCGGCCGAGACGCCGCAGGTCGTCAGCCTGGACGCCTTCCGCAAGCGCCCGCCGCGCGGCTGAGGCCCACCGCTGGCCCGCCCGGCCGGCCCGTGCCATAAGCCCGCCGCCCTTCAGATGCTGCGACGGAGGCCGCCGATGAACGCGCCCCTGAACCGCCCTG
>CALKJX010000039.1 GCA_937995555.1 uncultured Elioraea sp. | reverse complement strand
CGGGATTCCCGTGTCCGCGCCGGCGCTGACGGTCAACCGCGTGTGCGGTTCGGGCGCGCAGGCGATCGCGTCGGCCGCGCAGGAGATCAGGCTCGGCGAGGCCGAGGTGATGGTGGCCGGCGGCATGGAGAACATGGACCGCGCGCCGTATCTGCTGCCGCAGGGGCGCTGGGGCATGCGCATGGGCGACGCCCAGGTGCTCGACTCCATGCTGCTCGATGGGCTGAACGATGCCTTCTCCGGCCAGCACTCCGGCTGGCACACCGAGGATCTGGTCACGGCGATGCAGATCACCCGCGAGGATCAGGACGCCTGGGCGGTACGCTCACAGACCCGCTTCTCGCAGGCGCAGGCGGCCGGCCTGTTCGAGGCGGAGATCGCCGCGGTCGAGGTGCCGGGCCGCAAGGGGCCGGTGGCGTTCGCGAAGGACGAGCACAACCGGCCGGACACGACGGCCGAGAGCCTCGCCCGGCTGCGCCCGGCCTTCCGCAAGGACGGCACGATCACGGCGGGCAACGCGCCGGGCCTCAACACCGGTGCGGCGGCGATGATCGTCGCCGAGCGTGGTGCCGCCGAGAAGCTCGGCCTGACACCGGCGGCGCGGCTTGTCTCGGCGGCCGTCGCCGCGGTCGAGCCGGGCATGTTCGGCCTCGGTCCCGTGCCCGCCGTGCAGCGGGCGCTCGCGCGCGCGGGCTGGACCGCCGGCGACGTCGAGCGCGCCGAGATCAACGAGGCCTTCGCGGCGATCGCGATCGCGGTGATGCGGCAGACCGGTCTGCCCGAGGCGGTGGTGAACCCGGAGGGTGGGGCGATCGCGCACGGCCATCCGATCGGCGCCACCGGCGCGGTGCTGACCACGCGGCTGCTGCACGGCATGGCACGGACGGGCCAGCGCCGCGGCCTGGTGACGCTGTGCATCGGCGGCGGTCAGGGCATCGCGCTCTGCCTCGAACGGCTCCAGTGACCCGGCAGCGGAGGGAAGGATCATGAGCACCGATTTCGTTCGCCGTGCGGACGAGGTGACCGAAGGCGTGGGCCTGCTGCGGCAGGCCGCGCCGGAGGCGATGAAGGGGTTCGCCGCGCTCGGCGTGGCCGCGACCACGAGCCGCGCGCTCGATGCCAAGACCAAGGAGCTGATGGCGCTGGCGATCGGCATCGCCGTGCATTGCGACGGCTGCGTGGCCTATCACACCCGCGCGGCGCTGAAGCACGGCGCGACGCGCGAGGAGGTCGCCGAGACGGTCGCGCTCGCGCTCTACATGGGCGGCGGACCGGCGGCGGTCTATGGGGCGGATGCACTCCGGGCCTATGACCAGATGAGCCGCGATGCCAGGGCCTGACCCGCTGCCGGAGCCTTTGCTGCCCGGGTTCCTGCGCGATCCGCCGCACCACCTGTTCTTCACCGGCAAGGGCGGCGTGGGCAAGACCTCGATCGCCTGCGCGTCCGCGATCGTGCTGGCCGAGCGGGGCCGCCGCGTCCTGCTCGTCAGCACCGACCCGGCATCCAACCTCGACGAGATGCTGGGGGTCGCGCTGGCCGAGGCGCCGCACCCGGTTCCGGGTGTGCCGGGGCTGGAGGCGCTGAACATCGACCCGGATGCGGCCGCCGAGGCCTATCGCACGCGCGTGCTGGCACAGATGGGTCCGGATGCCGGGGAGACGGAGCGTGCATCGGTGCGCGAGCAGCTCTCGGGCGCCTGCACGACCGAGGTCGCGGCCTTCGACGCGTTCGCCGCCCTGCTCGCCGGCGAGGCCGACGGCCACGATCATGTCGTGTTCGACACCGCCCCGACCGGCCACACGCTGCGCCTGTTGAGCCTGCCTGCCGCCTGGACCGGGTTCCTGGAGGTCAACGAGGCGGGCGCCTCCTGCCTCGGCCCGCATTCCGGGCTGAAGACCCAGGAAGCTCGCTTCCGCCGCGCGATGCAGGCGCTCGGCGATGCCGCCACCACGGCGATCGTGCTGGTCACGCGCCCCGACCGCGCAGCCCTGGCCGAGGCGGCGCGCAGCGCCGGCGAGCTCGCCGCCCTCGGCCTCGCCAACCAGCGCCTCGTGGTGAACGGCCTCTTCCGCGCGAGCCGCCGCGACGACGCGGTGGCGCGCGCGATCGAGGAATCGGGCCGTGCGGCGCTGGCGGCGATGCCCCAGGCGCTGCGGGTCCTGCCGCGCGACGACCTCGCCCTGCGCGGCTTCGACATGGTCGGCGTGCCCGCGCTCAAAGCTTTGTTCCGGCCCGGGATCGAGCCGCCGGCCCCGGCGGTCCCGTCGGCGGGCGGCGAGGGGCCCCGGCTGCCGGGCCTCGACGTGCTCGTCAATGAGCTTGCCGCGCGTGACCACGGGCTGGTGATGGTCATGGGCAAGGGCGGCGTCGGCAAGACCACCGTCGCGGCCGCCTGCGCGATCGGCCTGGTCGCGCGCGGCCACAGCGTGCATCTCAGCACCACCGATCCTGCCGCGCATCTCGACATGACGCTCGCGGGCGAGATGCCGGGCCTGCGCGTGGATCGGATCGATCCGAAAGCCGAAACCGAGCGCTACGTCGCCAAGGTGCTGGAGACGCGCGGGCGCGGCCTGGACGCGGCCGGGCTCGCACTGCTGCGCGAGGACCTGCGCTCGCCCTGCACCGAGGAGGTGGCGGTGTTCCACGCCTTCTCGCGCATCGTCGCGGCGGCGCGCAGCGGCTTCGTCGTGCTCGACACCGCGCCGACGGGCCACACCCTGTTGCTGATGGACGCCGCCGGCGCCTATCACCGCCAGATGACGCGCGACCTCGAACCCAGGTTGGGCAACGGGCGCATCGTCACGCCGCTGATGCGGCTGCGCGACCCCGCGCACACGCAGATCCTGCTGGTGACGCTGCCGGAAACCACGCCGGTCTCCGAGGCCGCGGCGTTGCAGGATGATCTCCGTCGCGCCGGCATCGAGCCCTATGCGTGGGTGATCAATCGCGCGCTCACCGGCAGCGGCACGACCGATCCGTTGCTGTGCCGGCGGATGCTCGGCGAGGCGGCGCAGATCGCCCGTGTGCAGGCAGGTCTGGCGCAACGCGCCGTGCTGCTGCCCTGGCAGGCGGAGGCGCCGGTCGGCATTGCCGCGCTGCGCCGGCTCGCGGCCTGACCTCGGGGCACCGAAATGGGGCATGCCCACGTCCACCCGGCGTCCGACGCGATCACGCTCGATGCCGCCTTTCGATGGGGTGTGGTGCTCAATGTCGGCTACACGATCCTGGAAGCGGCCATCGGCTTGTGGATCGGTTCGGTCGCGTTGCTGGCGGACGCCGCGCACAACCTGACCGACGTCGCCGGGCTGCTGATCGCCTGGGCGGCGGCGGCCGCGGCGGAGCGCCCGCCGACGGCTCGGTTCTCCTACGGTTTCGGGCGGGCGACGATCCTCGCGGCACTCGCCAATGCGATCGCGATCCTGATCGGCATCGGCGCGGTGGTCTGGGAATCGGTCCAGCGTCTCGCCGATCCGCCGCCTGTGTCCGGCCTGGTGGTGCTGCTGGTCGCGCTGGTCGGGATCGGCGTGAACACGGGCACGGCGCTGTTGTTCCGGCGCCACCGCGCGCACGACCTGAACGCGGAGGGCGCCTTCCTGCACATGGCGGCGGATGCCGCGGTCTCGGCCGGGGTGGTTCTGGCGGCGGTGGTGATCCTGACCACCGGCTTGCTTGCCGCCGATCCGGTCGCCGCGCTGCTGGTCAGCCTCGTCATCGGCTGGACCGCGTTCGGCCTGCTGCGCCAGGCGGGGAGCCTCGCGCTCGACGCGGTGCCCTCTCACGTGGACCGCGAGCGCGTCCTGGCGTGGCTCGCTGCCCGGCCGGGGGTCGCGGAGGTGCACGACCTGCACATCTGGTCGCTCAGCACCACCCGCGTCGGCCTGACCGCGCATCTGGTGATGCCCGGCGGGCATCCGGGCGATGCGTTCCTGGACGACGTCGTGAGCGAGCTCG
>CALKJX010000038.1 GCA_937995555.1 uncultured Elioraea sp. | reverse complement strand
ATACGGTCGCCCGACACGGCGACCGCACCGTCCTCGATCACCCTGCGGGCGGGGTCCATCGTGATGACGACCCCGCCCCGGATCAGCAGTGACGCGTCCTGCATCAGGGCATCCGCACCAGCCACAGACGCAGCCGGTTGTCGGGCGCCTGGGCGAGTTCGATGCCCTTCCTCGAGGCCCAGACGATCGGCTGCTGGTGCAGGGGGACATGAGCGATGTCCTCGCGCTCGAGCGCGAAGGCCTCGCGCAGCAGGGCCCGCCGCTTCGTCTCGTCGGTCTCGCGGCTGGCCGCCTGGGTGAGTTCGTCGATCCTCGGGTTGGAGTAGCGGCCGCTGTTCAGCCCACCCGTGCGCTGGCCCTTGGTCTGGATCACCTCGGACAGCACATACCACGCATCGATCAGCGGCAGGCCGGCATGGCCGAGCATGAACATCGACAGGTCATGCGTGTTCACGCGCCGCGACCAGACGTTCAGCGGCTCGATCTGCGGCTGCACCGTGATGCCGACGCGGCCGAGCATGCCGATCACGGCGAGGCAGATGCGCTCGTCATAGACGTAGCGGTCGTTCGGGCAGGAGAGCCCGACCGAGAACCCGTTCGGATACCCGGCCTCGGCGAGCAGCCTCTTCGATGCCTCGGGATCGTAGGGGTAGGGGCGCGTGTTCAGGTCCTGCGGTGCGCCGTTGAGGAAGGGGCTCGCCATCATCCCGGCCGGCCAGGACTGGCCGCGCATCACGCTGCGCCTGATCGCCTCGACGTCGATCGCCTGGTAGATCGCTTGGCGCACGCGGCGGTCCTTGAACGGGTTCCTGCCCTTCACGTCGCTGTAGAGCAGCTCGTCGCGATACTGGTCGAAGCCGAAATAGATCGTCCTGAGCTCGGGTCCCTGCACCACCTGCAGCGCCGGGTTCTGCTCGATCCGCGGGATGTCCTGGATCGGGATCTCCACCGTCGCGTCGAGCGCGCCCGAGAGCAGCGCGGCCGTGCGCGTCGCCGCGCTGCGGATCGGCTGGAACACCACCTCGGTCAGGTTGTGCGTCGGCCGGTCCCACCAGCGCGCGTGCGCCTCCAGCACCGTGCGCGTGTCGGGCTCGCGCGTGCGCAGCCGGAACGGGCCGGTGCCGTTCGCCTGCCGCGCGGCGGGGCTCTCGCGCTGGGCGGAGAGATCGGACGCCGAGGTCGCGCCGACCCGCTCGCTCCACTCCTTGTCCATGACGAAGAAATGCGTGAGCGAGGAGAGCAGCACCGGGAAGGGCTGGCTCGTTTCGAACTCCACCGTGTGGGAGTCGATCTTGCGCACGTCCGTCACGGGGCCGATGGTCGGACGCACCAGCGCGCCCTGCGTGTTCAGCCGCGCCCAGGTGAACAGCACGTCGTCGGCGTTGAAGGCCGAGCCGTCGTGGAAGACGACGTTGCGGCGCAGGTGGAAGCGCCAGACCGTCGGCGAGACGAGTTCCCAGCGCTCGGCCAGCGCCGGCTCGATCTCCAGCTTCGCGTTGTGGCGCGTCAGCCCCTCGTAGAGGTTGTTGATGAACGCGTTGGTGAAGGTGTTGTTGGACGAGTGGGGGTCGAGCGTCAGGGCATCCGAGTTGAACGACCAGGTGAAGGTCTTGGCCTGGACCGGCCCGAACGTCACCGCGGCCGCCAGCGCCGCCACCGCCAGGATACGCATCGTCGTCTCCCCGTTCCGTTGCGTGGCGCCGAGGGTGCGGCCGATGCAGCGACGCGTCAATCCGCGACGGGGGCAGCGACGAAATCGAGAATCGTGGCCATCAGCCGCTCGGGCTCGTCGGCGCGGATGGAGTGGCTGCTGTCCTCGAACAGCTCGTAGCGCGAGCCCGGGATCAGGCGATGGATCTCCTCGGAGAATTCGGGCGGGCAGATCCAGTCGTGCTGCCCCGCGATGATCAGGGTCGGGGCGGTGATGCGGGCGAGTTCGGGGCGAAGGTCGAAACGGCGCAGGAACCCCTCCGGCCCGAAGGCGCGGTTCAGCGGCTCGGGCGCGTAGGGCAGGCGCGCGAGCGCGGGCCGCGCCTTCTCGAGGTCGAAACGGCGCGAGTAGAGCGGCCCCATCACGGTGTGGAAGCGCCGCACCTCGTCCTCGCTTTCGAACCCGCCGTCCCAGAGCGAGGCCGTGATCCGCTGCTGTTCGGGCGTGCCCCGCTCGGCGAGGATCTCGCGCGCACGGCGAATGAACCCGCCATGCGAAGCGGTCACCACCAGGATCAGGCGCGATACGGCATCCGGGTAGCGCGCGGCATGCGCCATGCCGACCATGCCGCCATAGCTGGTACCGATCGAGACGATCGGCCCCAGCCCGAGATGACGTCGCAGCGCCTCCATGTCCTCGACGTTCTCGTCCAGCGTCCAGCGCGCCGGATCGCCGTCGCGCGCCGACCGGCCCTGGCCGCGATGGTCGAAATAGACGAGCTGCATCGCGCGCGTCAGCGGCGTGTAGCCCGGCTTGAAGCCGGAATGGTCCGAGCCGGGCCCGCCATGGATGACGAAGGCGGTCGGGCGCTCGCGCATGCGCGGGCCGTCGGGCACGAGCCCCATGCCGTCGACATCGAAATAGATGGTCGTATCGCGAATGCGTGCGTACATCAGCCGAGCCTCGGATCGAGCCAGGGGGAGCCGATCGGACGCCAGGGGCGCTCGGCCGCCGCGCCCTCGGCGAGTGCTGCGCCGAGTCCGGGCCGCTCCGGCACCGGGGCTGCGCCGCCCGAGATCGCCGGCACAGAGCCGGCGGCGATGCCGAAGAACAGCGGGGTCTCGCCGAACTGCACCTCCAGCCGCCCCAGGTTCGGGATGGTCGCGCAGACCTGTACGGTGTGCGCGTGGCAGATCGGGCCGGTGGGGTTGTGCGGCGAGATCTCGATGCCGTGCACCTGGGCCAGCGCCGCGATCCGCCGCATCTCCTCATGCCCGCCGCAGTACTTGATGTCGGGCATCAGCACGTCATAGGCGCCGGCGGCGATCACGGGGGCGAAGCCGGCGAGCCCCGCGAGTGTCTCCGCGCCGGCAAGGCGCATCCCCCGGTCGTTTGCCATCGACCGGATGCGGCGGATCTCGGCGAGGTTCGCCTCGGCGAGCGGGCATTCGAGCCAATGGAGATCGAACCGTGCGACGTCGCGCACCAGCGCGGCCGCGCCGCCGGCCGAGAAGCGCCAGTGGCAGTCCACCATCAGGCCGATCGAGGGCCCGACCGCGTCGCGCACGGCGGCGATCCGCTCCAGCCCCTGCGCATAGGCTTCGCGCTGCGCCGGCTCGGCGGCGTCCTCCCAGACGAAGGGATCGAACGGCGCGAGCTTCACCGCGGCGAACCCGTCCTCGACGGCACGCCGCGCGGCCGCGGCGAAGCCCGTCGGCACACGCTCGGCCACGCCGCGATTGATGTTGGCATAGAGGGCCACACGCTCGCGCAGCCGTCCGCCGAGCAGGCGCCAGATCGGCACGCCCGCCTCCTGCCCGACGAGGTCCCACAGCGCCTGTTCCAGCGCCGAGGCCGCGGCATGCCGCACCAAGCCCCCCGGCGCGTGCACCAGCACCCGCGCCATTGCGTTGCGGTCGCGCGCATCCGCCCCGCGCAGCGCCGCGTCGAGCCGCGCGATCTCGACCTCCAGCGCGGCCTCGTGATTGGCGAGCGTGCACTCGCCCGTGCCGGTGCGTCCGTCCTCGGTACGCACCTCCACGAACGACCAGTTGGTCTTCGGCGTGACGTTGATTCCCGCGAAGCGGACCTCGGCGATCCGCACCGTCTACTCCAGGGCCAGGTTCTTCTCGGCGACCAGGCGCCGCCACTTCGCGACATCGTTGCGCACGCGCTCGTGGAACTGCTCGGGCGTGGTCGCCCGCGGGAAGCCGCCGATCCGGCGCACGGGTGCGATCACGTCCGGCATCTGCGCGATCCTGACGCACTCGGCATGCAGGCGATCGACGATCGGCCGCGGCGTGCCGGCAGGGGCCAGCAGGCCGAACCAGGCGATGGTCTCGAACCCGGGCAGACCGCTCTCGTGCACGGTCGGCGTGTCGGGCAGATCGGGGGTGCGCTCCATCGAGGTCACCGCGAGCGCGTGCAGTTCGCCCCGCTGGATGATCGCCATCGCCGGCGGCAGGTTGACGAACATCACCGGCGGCTG
>CALKJX010000037.1 GCA_937995555.1 uncultured Elioraea sp. | reverse complement strand
AGTGCTGCGCGCCCCGACGCGATCCTCGCCAACTCGCGCTACATCGCCGAGCGCATCCGCAAGGTCTGGCGCCGCGAGGCCGAGGTGCTGCACCCGCCGGTCGATACCGATGCCTTCACGCCGGTCGCCGAGAAGCAGGATTTCTACCTGATCGCCTCGCGCATGGTGCCATACAAGCGCGTCGATCTCGCCGCCGCGGCGTTCCGGCGTATGCCGGGACGCAAGCTGGTGATCGTCGGCGACGGGCCGCAGATGCCGGCCGTCAGGGCCGCCGCCGGTGACGCGCCGAACATCACCTTCCGCGGCCATGTGGCGCAGGCGGAGCTGGTCGCGCTGATGCAGAACGCGCGCGCCTGCCTGCACATCGCCGAGGAGGATTTCGGCATCGCCATGGTCGAGGCGCAGGCCTGCGGCACGCCGATGCTCGCCTTCGGCCGTGGCGGGTCGCGCGACATCGTGCGCACGCCGGAGGAGGCCGACGCGCCCACGGGGCTGCTGTTCGCCGAGCAGTCGCCCGAAGCCCTGATCGACACGGTGGAGCGGTTCGAGGCGATGGGCGCGGCGTTCACCGCCGAAGCGTGCCGCGCCAACGCCGAGCGGTTCTCGGCCGCGACCTTCCGAGACGGGCTGCGCGCGGCGGTCGCGCGGCATCTCGGCCATGGCTGAACCGGGCTTCTCGCTGATCGTCGCCACGCGCGGCCGCGACGCGGATGTCGGCGTGCTGCTCGACTCGCTGCTGGCGCAAGGACGCGACGACCTCGAGGTGATCGTGGTCGATCAGAACGACGACGATCGGCTGGGCCCGATCCTCGCCCGCTTCGCCGACCGCCTTGCGATCGCACATCTGCGCAGCGACCGCGCGCACGCGAACCACGCGCGCAATCTGGGCCTGCGCCGGGCACGCGGCGGGATCGTCGCCTTCCCCGATGACGACTGCATCCTGCCTCCCGGCGTACTCGACCGCGTCGCGGCCGCCTTCGCCGACCCCACGCTTGCGGTGCTGACGGGGCCGGCCGCCTCGCCCGAGGGCGGGCTCGGCTCGGGGCGCTGGCGCACGGACGGCGGCGCGATCACGCTGGCCAACCTCTGGACCAGCGTGATCGAGTTCAACCTGTTCCTGCGGCGGGACGTTGCCGTGGCGCTCAGCGGGTTCGACGAGCGCATGGGCCCGGGCACGCCCTGGGGCTCGGCCGAGGGCAACGACCTGGTCGCGCGCGCGATCCGCGCCGGTCACCGCGCGCGCTACGACCCCGATCTGCGCATCATCCACCCCGACAAACGGCTGACCCCGGTCGCGGTCGAACGTGCCCGGCTCTACGGCGCGGGGCTTGGCGTCGCGCTGCGCCGGCATGCGCCGGGAATCGGCGTCTGGCTGCCGTTCTTCATCCGTCCCCTCGGCGGACTGGTGCTCGCGGCACTGAAGCGCAACCACCTCCAGGTCGCGTACTATCTGGCAACGTTCCGCGGCCGGATCGCCGGCTTCCGCGCGCGCGAGGCGCCGCCATGACGCTGCGTCTCGCCGTCGGCATCGCCACGCGCAGTCGTCCCGCGATCCTTGCGGAGACGATCGCCGAGCTCGCGCACCAGACCCGCGCGCCCGATGCGATCCTCGTCTGTCACGTTGGCCCCGAGGACGTCGGCGACCTGCCGGCGAAGCGCCCCGACATCACCTTCCTGACCACCACGGCCGGGCTGCCGCGCCAGCGCAATGCGATCCTCGACGCGACGGATGCCGACATCCTGCTGTTCCTCGACGACGACTTCCTCACCGCGCCTGCCTATCTCGCGGTGCTGGAGCAGGTGATGGCGGCGCACCCTAGCTGCGTGGTGGCGACCGGAACGGTGATCGCCGACGGCGCCAAGGGGCCCGGCATCACCGTCGAGCAGGGGCGCGCGATCCTTGCCGCCGATACCCCGCCGCCCGACCACCTCGCCATCGCGCCGCACTTCAACGGCTATGGCTGCAACATGGCCGTGCGCATCCGCGTGGTGCGCGAGCACGGCATCCGGGTGGACGAGGCGCTGCCGCTCTACGCATGGTACGAGGACATCGACTTCACCCGCGCGCTCGGCCGGCACGGCACGATCCTGCGGCTGGCGGGCGCGCGCGGCGTGCATCTCGGCGTGAAGCAGGCACGCACCGCCGGGCTCAGGCTCGGCTACAGCCAGGTCGCGAACCCCGTCTATCTCGCGCGCAAGGGCACGTTTCCCTGGAGCCACGCGATCCCGTCCGCCGCGCGCCACACGCTGATCAACGCGCTGCGCTCGCTTGCCCCCGAGCCGCATGTCGATCGGTTCGGACGCTTCCGCGGCAACCTGCTGGCGCTGCGGGATCTCCTCCGCGGCCGCATGTCGCCCCGGCGCGTGCTCGACCTCTGATCACGGCGCGGGGAACAGCGCGTCGCTGCGGCCGAGCGCGCGGTACACCGCCATGCCGAGCCACTCGCGCAGACCGGATTCGAGCATCTGCAAACGGTCCGGAAACGGCGCGTCATAGAGTGCCGCAAGCGAGTGCCCCGTGCGGTAGTTCACCGGCCACGGCACCACCTGCCAGCCCGCCTGGCGGAAGGCGCCGACCGAGCGCGGCATGTGGCTCGCCGAGGTGACGAGGAGCCAGGTCTCGCCCGGGCGCGGCTCGATCAGGCGGCGCGTGAACACCGCGTTCTCCCAGGTGTTGCGCGCCTCGTCCTCGTAGGTCACGCGCGACACGGGCAGGCCGAGCGCGGTGAACAGTCGCCGTGCGACGTCGGCCTCGGTGAGCCCGCCATGCACCAGCGAGCCCTGTCCGCCGGTGAAGACGAGCCGCGCCTCGGGATAGCGGTGCGCGAGGGCGACGAGTTCGGTCATTCGCTCCGCGGCGCCGTTCAAGGCGGGGATGCCGCGCGCCTCGCTCAGGTTCTGATCGACCGCGCCGCCGAGCACGATCACGCCATCGACGCGCAGAGGTGCCTCCGCCGGGCGTGCGAACCGATCTTCCAGCGGCATGACGATCCAGGGTGCCAGCGGGGTCGCGATCACGACGACGTAGAACCCCAGGCCCGCGAGCAGCGGCCAGCGCCCCCAGCGCCGGTTCCGCCACATCAGCGCCAGGCCCACACACGCGAGGATCAGCGCGAAGGTGCCCGGCCGGGCGACGAACCAGAGCGTCTTCGAAAGCAGGTGCACGAGCGTGTCCATCGCCGCCTCCTAATCGCCGAGGTCGCGCCGGCGCCAGATCTCCACCGGCCCGCGCTGCTCGGCGACGCTGGCCGCCAGGTCATAGTTCGCCGCGATCGCCTCCTCCACCCGCGCGATCGCCTCGGCGCGCAGCGTATGCAGCCAGCCGCGATCGATGATGATCGCGGCCGGTGCGCTGTCCAGCACGCGTGCGAGTTCGGTGTCGGCATCGACCGGCAGCGTGCGGAAGAACCGGCCGGAGAGCTGCGCGGGAAAGGCGAAGCGTGTGGTGACGTTCATCTCCGCCAGCACCAGCACCACCGCATGATAGTTGAGCATGAACACCGGCGAGCCCGGCGGCACGGCCTGGCGCAGGGCGGCTGCGACCCGTCGCACGGGATCGGGCTCGTGGAGGCCCCGTCCGTCCAGCATCCGCGCCGGCGCGTCCATCCGCCAAGCATCAAGCGCAAGCAGACCGAGCAGGACCATGACCGTGGCCGGCCCGCGCCCCGGCCTCAGCATCGCCGCCAGACGCCACGCCCCGAGGGAAGCGAGCAGACCCAGCGGCGGCAGCAGCATCAGGAAGTAGTGGCGGAAGAACATCCCCGGCGCGATGACGCCGAGGGCGGCGACCGCGAACCACGACCAGCCAAGCACCAGCAGCCGGCGATGCTCGGGTAAGGGCCGCAGTGTCGCGACGATGGCGAGCAGCAGCGGCGCGGCGAGCGTCAGCAGTTCGGCCGTCACCACCCATGCCGCCAGCCCCGCGCTCAGCCGCGCGAAGCCGTAGCGCAGCGGGGCCAGCGCCAGCGCGTCCCACAGCGTCGCGAACTCGCCTATCAGCAGATAGATCAGGCCGAGCAGCAGCATCGGGGTGGCGCACAGCACGGCATAGGCAGCCGCCATCGCCGCCACGCGCCGCCAGTCGAGCACGCCGCGCCACCACGGCAGCAGCACGGCGAGCGCGAAGGCGAAGCAGCCCTCGAACACCACCACCTGCTTGATCACCAGGCCGCAGCCGATCAGCAGCCCGATCGGCACCAGGTCGCGAATGCGCGGCGCCTCCGCCTGGTCGAGCGCGCGCGCGGCCAGACGCGTCGCGAACGCGAGCGCGCCGACGACGAACGGCGCGAACAGGATCTCGGTGTTGGTGGCGAGCCCCGTCAGCGTCGGGGTGAGAACGACATACGCGAGGCCGGCGGTCAGCGCGAGCGCAGGCGCTCCGCCCGCCGCGCGGACCAGCCCGTCGAGCGCCGAGCCGGTGGCGGCGACACAGATCGCGCCAAGCAGCCGCACGCTGCGGATGCTCTCGCCCAGCACGGCCATGGCCAGCGCGATCAACGCCGGCGCGCCGGGCGGATGCATGTCCCACACGGCGACGAAGGGCCAGTTGCCGCGCAGCCACTCGCGCGCCTGGAGCATGTACAGCCCCTCGTCGGTGTCGATCACCGCCGGCACGAAAGCCATCCAGCGGCAGAGCAGCGCGACCGCCAGCATCAGCGCGAACACCGCCGGACCGCGCAGCGCAAGGGCGCTCATCGGATGAGCCAGCCCGGCGCGAAGACGAGCAGCCCGTCCACCTCGTGCAGGAGATCGCGCGCGGGATCGTAGCGTGCGGCCACGGTCGCGTGCGTGGCCTCGTCGCGCAGCACGTAGAGCGTGCCGGGTTCCCAACGCGCGGCGTCCAGTTCAGCCGTCACCGCCATGCGCAGGGCGCGCAGCGCGTCCTGGTCGATCCGCGAATGGTACACCGCGTCGGTCGCCAGCCCGTGCCACGCGGCGAAACGGGCGATCTCCTCCCAGTTCGCGCCGAAATTGCCGGCAGGCACGGCACGGATACGGGTGTAGCGCCGCGCCGCCTCGGCCCAGAACGGATCGGCGAGACGCTCGACCGGCACGCGCGGCGCGTCTGCCACGAGGGCACGGAACCGCGCGAGCCCGGCCGAGATGTCGACGAGCTGGAGCGCGAGCGCGACCGCCAGCAGCAGGCCCGCGCGCCGCGCGCCCCAGCGTGCCGCAACCGCCGCGATTGCGCCGAAGAGCGCCGCATAGGCAAGCGGCCAGAAGAAGCGTTCGGACGCGCGCAACAGATCGGCCAAGCGCTGCACGGGCGCAGGCAGACGGAGCTCGATGATCACCTCGCCGCCGATCGCGACCCGGTGCGTCACCGCGAAGGCGAGCATCACCAGCAGCGCGGCGAGCAGGAGGGCATGGCGCGCAAGCACCGCGCGCCACGGCAGCCGCCCGGTCGCCAGGGCAGCGAGTGCGGCCGCCAGCAGCAGGAACGATCCGGCGCCGAGATAGGAGCCGCCATGCTCCCAGTGCCGCAGCGTCGGCAGCGCCGGCAGCAGCCGGCCCCACTCGACCGCGTCGAACGGTGCGAGCAGATCGAGCCCGGTCTCGCCATAGCCCGGCCCGAGCGGCTTCAAAGGCCCGCTCAGGCTGAAGAAGCCGCTGAGCCACAGCGCGCCACCCACGAACGAAAGGACCGCAACGACTTCTCCGAGGCGTCGTGCGATCCGCCCGCCCCGCAGCGCCCGCGTCAGCAGATCGGCACCCCACAGCGCCGCGGTCATCGCCAGCAGATAGGCGTTGATCAGCGCGGTCGTGCCGAGCAGCAGCGTCCAGGCAAGCCCCTGGCGGCGCCCCGCCGCATCGCGCAGGCAAAGATACAGCCCCGCCAGCAGCAGCCAATGCGCGACCAGGCTGAAATGCCCGCCCATGCGGTTGATCATCATCGGCTGGACCGCGAACAGCGCCGCGCCCGCCGCGCGTGCGAACGGGTCCTGCGTCGCGAGCCCGATCAGCCGCCACGCCACCCCTGCCTGCAGCGCGCCGCATGCCACCAGCCACGGCCCCCAGTACTGATCGACCGTGACGAGCCCGCGCAGCGCCTTCAGCGGCAGCGCCAGCAGCGGCACGATGTCGACGTAGAAGATCGCGCTCGCGAGTTCGAGCCCGTAATCGGGGTTGAGCCCGGGCGGCCACAGCCAGGGCGCACGGCGGAAGAAGGTCCAGGTGAGCCAGTACGCCACCGGATCGGGTCCGAGCGGCCCATGCAGCATCCAGCCGGTGTCGCCGACATCGAGGATGCGCGGCCCGAGCGCGGCCAGCGCCGCCGCCGCACCGGCGAGCAGGGCGGCAAACAGCGACAGCGCGGTCGCGGTGCGGGAACTGGTCGACGTCTCGGTCATGGCGGCAGGTCGGGGCGGGGCAGCATCAGCACGGGAGACCGCGTGGGGACAAGCGCGCATCGTGCCGGTCAGCCGCGGCGCCGGAGCCGGTCGGCCGCGACCGCGAGCGCCATCCGTCCGGTTGGTGACACGAGGGCGGCTGCCGCGGAGCCGCCGAGCCAGGCGAGCCAGACGATGATCCCGGCGCCGATCCGGCCAGGGGCCGGCGGCGCGAGTGCGGCGATCAGCGACGGCGCGGCCGCCGCACCGCCGGTGCGCAGCAGCGCCGCGAGCAGTCCCGGGTGCGTGCCCCAACCCAGAGGCCCCGCCGGGGCGGCCGCGTAGACGGCAGCATAGAGGCCGATCGCGACGCCCGCGGCCAGCCCGAGCCCGGCCGCGCCGCCGACCAGCGCGCCCGCAGGCGCGAGCACCGCGAGCAGCGCCGCGCCCATCGCAGACAGAAGCGTCGCCCGCCGCATGCTGCCGCGCGCGAGGTCGAAGATGGCCGCGGCCGCGGCGAGCGCATGCAGCCCCCAGCCCGTCGCGAGCCCGGTGAGCCCGACCGCGGCCTGCCGGACGAGGTCGCCGGATCCCGTCCAGGCCGAGAGCACGGTGCCGGGCAGCAGCGCGAGCACGGCCGTCCAGGGCACGACCAGGATCGCCGCGACCTGCACCGCATCGCCGAGCGCGCGCCTGACCTCGAGCGCGTCCTTGCGGGCGAGCGCGGCCGAGAGGCGGGGAAACCAGACCGCGCGCGCCGGCACGATCAGCACGCCCAGCATCTGCGCGATCTGCGCGATCAGGCTGTAGGCGCCGAACCCGGCGAGCGACAGCAGGGTGGCGCCCGCCAGCCGATCGAGCACGGCGAACAGCAGCCCCGCCAGCGCCAGCACCGAGACATCGCGGGCATAGGCGCCCGCACCACCGACCGAGGCGCGCGCGCGTGGCAGGCCGTGCCGCAGCCGCTTGCGCAGCAGCGCGACCGAGCCGAACGCGGCGATCGCGTGCCAGACCAGCACCGCACGCACATCCGCCAGCGGTCCGAGCACCAGCACGACGGACCCACCCCAGCGCAGCACCGTGCCCCCCGCGTGGATCAGCGCCGCCTCGGCCTGGCGGCCGCGCCCGTTCAACCCGGCCTGGTAGAGCGTGGTCGGCCAGAGCG
The DNA here is from genome assembly GCA_937995555.1 of uncultured Elioraea sp. Taxonomy (GTDB): domain Bacteria; phylum Pseudomonadota; class Alphaproteobacteria; order Acetobacterales; family Acetobacteraceae; genus Elioraea. The sequence continues at coordinate 6,580 of CALKJX010000037.1, read as the reverse complement.
CGGTGCCGGCGAGGGCGGCAAGGGCAAGTGCCGTCGCCAGCGTGCCGCGCGGCAGCGGCGAGGCGAGCAGCCCCGAGAGCGGCCAGGCGAGGCCGGCCGCTGCCAGCACCAGGACGCAGCCGCCGGCGAGCAGGAGCCGCTCGGCGGCGGCGAGCAGGGCCGCACCCGCCTCGGGCCCCTCGGCGGCGAATCGACGCGTCAGCGCCGCCGCCAGCCCGGCGTCGAGAATGCCCAGCAGCAGCGTCAGCGTCGCCGCGATGCCGAGCAACCCGTAGCCATCGAGGCCCAGCCCGGCCAGCAGCACCGGCGCCGCGAGCAGCGTGGTCGCCGCCTGGATCGCCTGGGCGGCGAGCAGCGCCGCAAGGCTGGTGGAGATGCGGGTCGCCATCCTGCGCCGATCAGGCCTGCGCGGCGTGGCCGCAGCAAGGGGCGGTACTTGCGGCGGGGCCGGGGCTCCGGCAGACCGCGCCGCGATGACCCGCCCTCCCCTGCGCGCGCGGCTGCGCACCCTGCGCGGCCGCCGGCTGATCCGCCTGCCCGCGGTCGGCGCCTCGATCGCGGCCGTGGCCACCGTCTGGGACCGGCTGCCGGGTGCGCGCGCCGAGCGGACGCTCGCGGCCGCGCTGGATGCAGCCTGCACCCCCGCCGCGCGGATCGATCCGGTGCCCGGCCGGGTGCTGATGTTCAACGCATCGCTGGTGCCCGGCGGGGCGGAGCGGCAGCTCGTCAACACCGCCGTCGGGCTCGCGCGGCGCGGCGCGGTGCACGGGATCGAGCGGGTGGTGGTCGCGCTCGATTCGACCTCGGATGGCGGCCGGCCCGGCGTGCTCACGGCCGAGCTCGCCGACGCAGCGGTGCAGGTCGAGGCGCTGGCGGAGGCGGAGGTGCCGGAGGCGGTCCGGCGTCTCTCCGCGCGCCTGCCGGGCGGGGCCGCCGCCCGTCTGCGGCGCATGGCGGCCGCGATCCTGCGTCACCGGCCGGCGGTGGTGCATGCGTGGCAGGACTCGACCGCGATCTGCGCAGGGATCGCCGCCGCCTGGGCGGGCGTGCCCTGCATCGTGTTGTCTGGACGGAACGTTTCGCCCCGCAACTTCGTCTTCTGGACGCCCTGGATGCGACCGGCCTTCCGCGTGCTGCTCGCCCGGCCCGAGGTGCGGCTGATCAACAACAGCGCGGCCGGCGCGCATGACTACGCCGACTGGCTCGGCGTCACGACGGACCGGATCCGCGTGGTGCGCAACGGCATCGCGCTGGCCCCGCTCGATCCCGCGACCGCCGCAACCGCGCGGCAGCGTCTGCGCGCGCGGCTGGGCGTGCCGGCCGAGGCACGGCTGATCGGATCCGTGTTCCGCTTCTATCCCGAGAAGCGGCCGCTGCTCTGGGTGGCTGCGGCGGCCGCCTACGCCGCACGCGACCCGCGCGCGCGTTTCGCCGTGATCGGCTGGGGACCGTTTGCCGAGCCGATGCGGCAGGCGGCGCGCAAGGCCGGCCTCGCCGATCGGCTGCACCTGCTGCCGGCGGAGACGAACGTGGCCGAGGCGCTCGCGGCGATGGATGCGTTCCTGCTGACCTCCGCGCGCGAGGGCACGCCGAATGTCGTGCTGGAGGCGCAGGCCGCCGGACTGCCGGTGATCGCGACCGCGGCGGGCGGCACCGAGGAGGCGCTGCGCGAGGGCCCGGTGGCGCTCGCCGACCCGACGCCGGCGGCACTCGCCGAGGCGGTCGCCGCCCTGTTCGCCGATCCGGATCGACTCGCCGCCGCCCGCGCCCTCGGCCCCACCTTCGTGGCCGAGCGCTACGGGCTCGCGCGCATGCTGGACGAGACGCTCGCCCTCTACGCGCCGGGCCTGGCGCGGCGCGCGGCCGGATAGAGCGGGCTCATGCCGGCCAGCCGAAGATTTCACCCTCGGCAGGCGGGCATGAGATCTCGTTCGCGCGTGGCCGCCCCGCCACCCCCACGCGCGATATCCGGCCGCCAAAAGTCGACCCTTTGGCAGCGGATTATCAGATCCGCTCGGCGACGCAGAGCATGTGCGACCGGTCGCCGAGCGTGACCTGGCGGCCGGAGCGGAACCGGCGTGCGAGTTGGGCCGTGCGCACGCGCCGCCAGAGGGCGGCCAGCGGCGCGGGCACGCGCATACGCTCCGGCGGCAGCAGGAAGCCGAAATTCGAGAACTCGACCAGATGCGTCACGATCACGCGGAAGCCGTGCGGCGCAAGCAGCGCGGCGAGGCTCTCGGGGGTGAGGCTGCGCACGTGCTGCCAGCGATGGAACAGCAGGTTGCTGATGGGGCAGTACACCATCGAGGCCTCGAGATCCTCCGCATGCGGCGTGGAGATGATCAGCCTGCCGCCGGGACGCAGGAAGCCGTGGACCGCGCACAGCACGGGGGCGAGTTCCTCGTCGACGATGTGCTCGATCACCTCGGCCATTACCACCGCGTCATAGGGCGCATCGGTTACGGCCGCGGTGCCGAGGAAACCGGGCAGCCCGCCGAGCGCGCGTTCGAGCGCGTGGCGCCGCTCGGGCGCGGGCTCGAAGGCGGCGGTCGGGAAGCCAGCCTCGATCATCAGCCTGGTCAGCGTGCCATCGCCGGCGCCGAAATCGAGATGCCGGCCGCCCGGGGTGAAGTGCGCCTGTGCTGCGATGATGAACAGCCGGCCGGCGATGCGCGCGAAGGCATGCGCCTCGAGCGCGGTCGTGCCGACGACATCCCAGAAGCGGTTCACCAGCTCGGGCGTCCAGACCAGGCGCTGGGGCGGAACGGCGTCAGAACGCATCGAGGCTCTTCCGTGCGGCGCGCTTGACGAACCAGACGCCCTGCGCGCCGGGTGCGGTCCAGAGCCGGTAGGCCAGGTCGCGGCGCGAAAGCGTGTCGTGCACCGCGCGCGCGCAGCCATCCCAGGCGTAGTAGTCGTCGACGATCACCAGCGCCTCCTCCTGCACCACCGGCAGGAAGGCTTCGAGGCACTCGACGGTGCTGTCATACCAGTCGCCGTCAAGACGCAACAGGGCGATGCCGCCCGCCGCGCTCAGCCGGTCCGCAAGCGGCCCGACCGTGTCGCTGAACCAGCCGCGATGGATCGGCGCCTCGGCCTCGCCGAATCCCAACCGGTCGCGCGCCGCGCGCACCGCCGTCTCCTCGGCGCGACAGTTCGCGTCCGGATCGTCGGGCGCCTCGCCCGCCTGCCAGGCGCGCGCGAGCGGACCGTCGCGCTCCTGCACCGGCGGCAGGCCCTGGAAGCTGTCGAGCATGTGCACCGGGCAGACGACCCTCCCGGCGGCCGCGCGCTGCGCGAGCAGCATCGCGAAGCTGGTGCCGCCGCGCCAGACACCGCACTCGACGATCGCGCCGCCGCGGCCGCTGAGCGCCGCCTCGGCGGCGCGTTGCGCCGCGAATGCGATGCCGACCGGAGGGACCATGGTGTGCGGGGCGACCGCGCGGACGATTCGGCGCACGGCGGCCACCGAGAGCGGCCCGCGCACGCCGATCGCGGCGTGCAGGGCGGCGGCCTCGCGCCGCAGGCGCACGGGCAGCACGGCGCGCAGCGCGCGCCGCGCCGGAAGCGTGGCGGTCAGCGGAATAGCCATGCTGTCAGCCTTGAAGCGGCATTCCGCCGCCCGCGCAAGTCGATAAGCGCGCAGGTCAGGCGCCTTCCGCCTCGGCGCGCTCAGCCAGCCGCAGCCGTGCCGCGGGTGTTTGGCGGTGCGCGAGCCCGAACACGTCGCGGGCGAGGAAATGGCCGGTGAGCCGGAGCCCCGCGGCGACATCGCCCGGCATGACCGCATTGTCACCGGCAAGAAATGGCGGCAGCGCGAACAGACGCTCCGCCCACGCGCCGGCGCCTTCGGCGGTGACCGCGCGGCCGGTACGCGGTGAGACATACACTAGCCCCTCGCGGCGGCCGGTCACCGCACAGGCCGAGAGATCGAGGCCGTAGCCAAGTTCGGCGAGCAGCGCGACCTCCCAGCGCACATAGTCGGCCGCGAGGGATGCGCCCTCGCCGATGCGCGCGAGCAGCGCGTGGAGTCCCGCATAGGCGAGCGGGTGCGGCTCGTGCTCGGGCAGCGCGGCCTCGGCAACCGCACAGGAAGAGGCCAGCAGCGCGAGCGCCCAGGCGTCCTCCATCGCCGAGGCGGCGGTCGCGGCGAGCGGCTCGCCCGTCAGGTGGCCGAGCTGGTCGGCGATGCGCGCCGTCCACGACACGGCGAGCACGTTGCCCGGCTGCCAGAGCGCGCGACCGCGCGACGCCGCACCGCCGCGCACATGGCCGCGCCAGTGCCCGTGCTCGCGCGCCAGCACCGCGACGATCGCGTGCCCCTCGCCGTACGGCCGGGCGGAGAGCACGATCGCCTCGTCCTCCCAGCGTTCCATGTCACTCCGGCTCGAGCCCCATGTCGCGCAGCCGCGACCGCTCCTCGTCCCAGCGCTCGCGCACCAGCACGTGCAGGAACAGGTGCACGCGGCGGTCGAGCTCGCGCTCGAGCTCCGCGCGCGCGGCCGCGCCGATCGCCTTCAGCCGGGCCCCCCCCTTGCCGATGACGATCGCCTTCTGCCCTTCGCGGGCCACGACGACCGCCGCGCGGATGGTCACCGAGCCGTCCGCACGCTCCTCCCAGGTCTCGGTCTCGACCGTGGTGCCGTAGGGCACCTCCTCGTGCGTCTGGCGGTAGATCTGCTCGCGCACGATCTCGGACGCGAGCAGCCGGTCGGGCTGATCGGAGAGCTCGTCCTCTGGGTAGAGCCAAGGCCCCTCGGGCATCGCCTCGGCGAGACGGTCGAGCAGCCGCTCAACCCCGTCGCCCGTCTGGGCCGAGATCATGAAAGTCTCGGCGAACGGTGCGAGCGCGTTCAGGTCGCGCGCGAGCGGCAGGAGTTTCGGCGGGGCGACCAGATCGACCTTGTTCAGCGCGAGCCAGAGCGGCCGGCCGCTTGCGTGCAGCTTCTCGACGATCACGCGCACGCCATCGGTGAGCCCGGCCTTGGCGTCCACCAGCAGCAGCGCGAGATCGGCATCGGACGCACCCGACCAGGCGGCCTTCACCATCGCCCGGTCCAGCATCCGGCGCGGGGCGAAGATCCCCGGCGTGTCCACCAGCACGATCTGCGCGCGGCCGCGCATCACGATGCCGCGGATACGGAAGCGCGTGGTCTGCGCCTTGGGCGACACCGCGGCCAGCTTGGCACCGACCAGGCGGTTGAGCAGCGTCGACTTGCCGGCATTCGGCGCGCCGAGGATGGCGACGAAGCCGGCGCGGGTTGCCGTCACGCGCCCGCCTCCAGCCGCGCGAGCAGGGCGGCGGCGGCGGCCTTTTCCGCTTCGCGCTTGGTCACACCCGTGGCCTCCGCGCTCACCTCGCCGACCGTGACCGCGACGGTGAAGCGCGGCCGGTGCGACGGCCCCTCGGCGGAAACCGTGCGATAGGCGGGCAGCGCGAGCCCCCGCCCCTGCGCCCATTCCTGCAACGCGGTCTTGGGGTCGCGCGGCGCCTCGGCCACCGCCTCGACCTCGTCCGCCCAGTGCGCGCGGATGAAGTCGCGCGCGGCCGCAAGGCCGCCATCGATGTAGAGCGCGCCGATCAGCGCCTCGCAGGCATCGGCCAGCACGGTCGCGCGCCGGCGCACGCCCGTCGCCGCCTCGGAGGCCGGCACGATCAGCGCCTCGGCCAGGCCGATCCGGCCGGCGACCGCCGCCAGCGTCTCCTGGTTGACGAGATGCGCGAGCCGCCGTCCCAGGCCACCCTCGCGCTCGCCCGGGAAGCGCTCGACCAGCCACTCGGCGATCACCAGCCCGAGCACCCGGTCACCCACGAACTCGAGCCGCTCGTTGCTCGCGAGCCCGCGGTTCCGCCCCTGGAGCAGGCTGCGATGCGTCAGTGCCTGGCGCAGCAGGCCCGGATCCGCGAAGCGGTGCGCGAGACGGCCGGCGAGGTCCCCGCTCACCGGATCCGGTTCAGGAAACGGCCGAAGCGCCAGTTCCAGACCTGCCAGAACGGCCCCTCGTGGCTGAAGAAGATGATCTCGGCGCGGCCGATCAGGTTCTCGACCGGCACGTAGCCCACGCCGCCGGGGCCGAAATCGCGGCTGTCGGAGGAGTTGTCGCGGTTGTCGCCCATCGCGAAGACGTGGCCGGCGGGCACTAGGAACTCGGGGGTGTTGTCGAAGCGCTCGCTGTCGCTGAACACGCAGATGTAGTAGCTGCGCCCGCCCGGCAGGGTCTCGCGGTAGCGGCGCGAGCGGATGCGCGCGCCCGTGCCATCCTCCTCGCAGAGCCCGGCGGACTCGCGGCGGGTGGCGGTACCGTTGAGGTAGAGGATGCCGTTGATCATCTGCACCCGGTCGCCCGGCAGGGCGACGATCCGCTTGATGTAGTCGGTGGTGTCGTCGCGGGGCCAGCGGAACACCGCGACATCGCCGCGCTCGGGCATGGAGGCGAGGATCCGTCCCTCCCACAGCCGGGGCGAGAACGGCATCGAGAAGCGCGAGTAGCCGTAGGAGTACTTGGAGACGAACAGGTAGTCGCCCACCAGCAGGGTGGGCACCATCGAGGCCGAGGGGATGTTGAACGGCTCGAACGC
>CALKJX010000036.1 GCA_937995555.1 uncultured Elioraea sp. | reverse complement strand
GCCCGTGCCCGGCTGGCGCGTGCCGAACGGCCCGGCGTCAAGCCGATCGCCGAAGCGGAAGCGGCGGAACACAAGCGGTGTGCCGCGTTTCCCGGTCACCGGCAGCACCAGCGGGTGGCCGCGGCCGGCCAGGGCCAGCATCAGCGGTCGCGGATCGATCTCGCGCCCGAGCGGCCAGTACCCGGCCACCACCGCGCCCGGCGGTGGCGCGAAACGCTCCAGCACGTGGCCCGCGAGCAGCAGGCCGGCGCGCGGGTCGGCGGCTTCGCGCGCGGCGAGCCCTTCTGCGCGGGCGGTCCGCTTCGCATCGATCAGCGTGTCGGGAATGGGCATGAGAGAGCGCGGAGCCACCCTGGCCGTTGGCGTATCATCCTCCCAAGGCCTGCTCTTGGCAGGTGGGCGCCGTGTACCGCGGCCACGACCGCGACAGGGACAGCTCCCAATGGGAAGATCACTGGCCCCGGGGATGAAGTGCCTGACGCACCGGGCAGCCCCGCAATCTGAAGCTAGGCGCGCGCCAGCTTCGACGCAACGCCGTCCAGCCTCCGCGCGAGGCGGGTCAGCCGTTCAGCCGCCTCGGCCTCGAACGAGGAAACCGGCGCCTGCCCGGCCCGCGCATCGGCTAGTTCGTCTGCCAGCATGATCCCGGCCATCGCGAGCAGCCGCGCCTCGCCGAGATTGCCGACCTGGGCGCGGATCGAACTCACCCGCGCATCGAGCTCGGCGCCGAGCGCCTCCAGATGCGCCTCCTGCCCGTCCGGGCAGCCGAGCACATAGGGGTAGCCGTTGATCTTCAGCGTGACCTGGCCCATGCGGTCACTCCTGTTCGAGCACGGCCGAAAGCCGCGCGATCACCGCATCGAGCCGCTGCGCAGCCTCGGCCATGGCAGCGGCGGCCTCCGCGTCGGGCGGGTTCGCGGCCTGCTCCTCGGCGCGGTGCGCGAGCGCCTCGGCCACGTCCTCGAGCCGGCTCACCGCGGCCTCCAGCGCGGCGGCGGCATCGGCGAGGGTGGGCGCAGCGTGGGCGTCGGGCATGGCGGACTCGCGGGTTCGTGGGATGATACGCGACCCTAGACAGCGCGCTTCCGCAGGGTCAACAACACCGCCGATGCGGGCGGTGATCGTGCACGGGCTCGCGGATGCGCGCGCCGCGCTCGTGGCCGCCGCGGAGGCCGGATGCGGCGTCACGCTGCTCTCCGCGCGGGGGGCCGCCGGCTATGCCGGGTTCGGCTGGTGGCGCGCGCTGACCGCCGCTGCGCGCGAGGCGGTTCCGGGCGTGCCGGTCGAGGACGTGCTCGACTGCGACGATCTCGCCGGCATCGCGGTCGAGGCGCTGCACGCGGGCTGCCGGGCGATCGTCTTCACCGGCCCGGAGGAACAGGCCGCGCAGCTTGCGGCCCTGGCGGAGGTCTGCGGGGCGCGGATGCTGCGCGAGCCGCCGTCCGCGCTCGATCTCGCGCTGCCGGGGGCGCGCAGGCGCCTTGCCGCCTGGCTCGCCCCGGGGTGACAGACGCGGCGCTTTGCTCTAGGCAACCGCCATCCCGGCACCCACCGACGGAGGCCCCGCCATGCGGATCACCAGGCGCGTCAAGGACATTCTCGCCAACTACGAGAGCGACAATCCCGGCACCAAGGCCAACCTCGCGCGCATCCTGATGGAGGGCAAGCTCGGCGGCTCGGGCAAGCTGGTGATCCTGCCGGTCGATCAGGGCTTCGAGCACGGCCCAGCGCGCAGCTTCGCGCCGAACCCGCCGGCCTATGACCCGCACTACCACTTCCAGCTCGCGATCGAGGCGGGGCTGTCGGCCTATGCGGCCCCCCTCGGCATGATCGAGGCCGGCGCCGACACCTTCGCCGGCGCGATCCCGACCATCCTGAAGGTGAACTCGTCGAACTCGCTCTCCACCACCAAGGACCAGGCCGTCACGGGCAGCGTGAACGACGCGCTGCGCCTCGGCTGCGCGGCGATCGGCTTCACGATCTACCCGGGCGCCGAGGACCAGTTCGAGATGATGGAGGAGCTGCGCGAGCTCGCCGAGGAGGCGAAGTCCGCCGGCCTCGCCGTCGTGGTGTGGTCGTATCCGCGCGGGCCGATGCTGGACAAGGTGGGCGAGACCGCGTTCGACATCTGCGCCTATGCCGCGCACATGGCCGCCCTGCTCGGCGCCCACATCATCAAGGTCAAGCCGCCGACCGAGCACCTCTCGCTCGACGCCGCGAAGAAGGTGTACGAGAAGCAGGCGATCGACGGCGCCACCCTCGCCAAGCGCATCGAGCACGTCGTGCAGGCCTGCTTCAACGGCAGGCGCATCGTCGTGTTCTCGGGCGGCGAGGCCAAGGACCTGGAAGGCATCTACGCCGAGTGCCGCGCCATCCGCGACGGCGGCGGCAACGGCTCGATCATCGGCCGCAACACCTTCCAGCGCCCGAAGGACGAGGCGCTGGCGATGCTGGCGAAGATCATCGAGATCTACCAGGGCAAGGCGTGAGCGCGCCGGGGCCGGCGGAGCGCTGCCGGCTCTACCTGATCACCCCGCCCGCCTTCGACCCCCTCGCCTTCCGCGACACGCTCGCCCGGGCGCTGGATGCGGGTGACGTCGCGGCCGTGCAGCTCCGCCTCAAGGGCGTGGACGACGACGCGATCCGCCGCGCCGCCGACGCGCTGCGCCCCGTCGCGCAGGACCGCGGGGTGGCGTTCCTGATGAACGACCGCGCCGACCTCGCGGTCGAGACCGGCTGCGACGGCGCCCATCTCGGCCGGACCGACGGCGATCTGCGCGAGGCGCGCCGCATCCTCGGCCCCGAGCGCACCCTCGGCGCGACCTGCCACGAC
>CALKJX010000035.1 GCA_937995555.1 uncultured Elioraea sp. | reverse complement strand
CCGGCATGCGCGAGACGACCGCGCCCGCCGCGCCCTTGCGCAGCGCCTCGGCGACGAAGGCGTGGCCATCGCGCCGCTCGCCCTTCAGGGCGATGAACAGGTCGCCCGGTTCCAGGCTGCGCGTGTCGATCGCGACACCGCCCGCGCTGAACGGCGCGAGCGCCTTGCCGTCGGTGGCGGCGGCGATCTCGGCCGATGTCCAGAGCGCGCTCATCGTGCGATCCGTGCGACTTCCTCGCGCGCGACGGTGGCGTCGTCGAAGGGGATCACGCGATCGCCGACGATCTGGCCCTGCTCGTGGCCCTTGCCGGCGATCACGGCGAGATCGCCGGCGCCAAGTCCGGCGATCGCCGCGGCGATCGCGGTGCGGCGGTCGCCGATCTCCTCGGCGCCGGGGCAGCCGGCGCGCACGGCGGCGCGGATCGCCGCCGGATCCTCGCTGCGCGGGTTGTCGTCGGTGACGATCGCACGATCGGCCGCCGCCGCCGCCGCGCCCATCGGCGCGCGCTTGCCCGGATCGCGATCGCCGCCCGCGCCGAACACGATGGTGATGCGCCCCGTCGCATGCGGGCGCAGCGCGCGCAGCACGGTCGCGATCGCGTCCGGCGTGTGCGCGTAGTCGACATACACGGCCGCGCCGTTCGGCAGCACCGCGACGCGTTCGACGCGGCCGCGCACGCCCGCGAGACGCGGCAGCCATGCGAGGACATCCTCGGCAGACGCGCCGGTGGCGATCGCGAGCGCGGCCGCCGTCAGCGCGTTGTCGGCCTGGAATCCGACCAGCGGCAGAGCGAGCGCGTGCACGCGCCCGGCGTGACGCAGCGTGATCGCGGTGCCGTCGGTGCGCGGTTCGGTGCGGATCACGTCGATGACGTCGCCGCCGGGGCCGACCGTCAGCAGGGACAGACGGCGCCGCTCCGCCACCGCGCGCAGCGCCGCCAGCGCCGTGTCCGGCAGGGCGGTGTGCGCGATCGCGGGCGCGCCTTCCGGCAGCAGCGCCTCGAACAGGCGGAGCTTGGCCGCGAGGTAGGCCGCCATGGTGCCGTGGTAGTCGAGATGGTCGCGCGTGACGGTGGTGAAGGCCGCGGCCGCGAGACGGACGCCGTCGAGCCGCCGCTGCTCCAGTCCGTGCGACGAGGCCTCCATCGCCGCATGCACGATGCCGGCGCGCGCGAGCTCGGCCAGCGTCGCGTGCAGCGCCACCGGATCGGGCGTGGTCAGCCCGCCGCCGGGGCTCATCCCGGGCGCGATGACGCCGAGCGTGCCGAGCGAGGCGGCACGGCCCTGGTGCAGGCCGGCCCAGATCTGGCGCAGGAAATCGACCGTCGACGTCTTGCCGTTGGTACCGGTGACGGCGGCGATCGTCGCGGGCTGCATGGCATGGAACGCGGCCGCCATCAGCGCGAGCCGTCGGCGCGGATCGGCATCCGTGATCAGCGGCCGCGGTGGCACACCGGGTGGCCAGACCGTGCCTTCGGGGGCGAGCACGGCGGCGGCGCCGCGCGCCACCGCATCGGCGATGAACTGCCTGCCGTCGGCGCGCGTGCCCGGAAGGGCGGCGAACAGATCGCCGGGGCGCACCGCGCGGCTGTCGGCGGTGAGGCCGGTCACCGCGAAGGCGGCGAGGCGCGCCAGATCGAGCGTCTCCTCGCCGAGCCGTGCCGGGGCGATCACGCCGTGCATGAGCTCAGTGAGCCGCAACGCGGCGCTCCGAGCCAGGCAGCGCCGCCTGGCGCTGGCCGGCCGGCGCGGCGGCGGGACGGGGCGGGGCCTGGCCCGGCAGGGTGATCGCCAGCGCCGAGCGGATCGCGTCGGTCTCCGGCTCCGGCACCAGGCCGAGCAGCGGACCGATCCGTTCGATCACCTCGCGCGCCGCCGGCGCCGCCACCCAGCCGCCGGTGGCGAAGCCGTGCGTGTCGCGCTGCGGCTTCGGCTCGTCGATCATCAGATAGACGACGTAGCGCGGCGCGTGCGCGGGGAAGATGCCGGTGAAGGAGGAGATGCGCGCGTCGCGCAGATAGCGGCCATGGCTGCCGACCTTCTGCGCCGTGCCGGTCTTGCCGCCGACGAAATAGCCGGGCACGTCCGCGCCCTTGCCGCTGCCATGCGTGACGGTCAGGCGCATCAGCCGGCGCAGCGTCGCCGAGGTGTCGGCGCGGATCACGCGCTCGCCGGGCGGCGGCGGACCGCCCGGATCCCGCGCGAGCAGTGTCGGCGGATGCAGCACGCCGCCATTGACCATCGCCGCGGTGGCGGTCGCGACGTGCAGCGGCGTCACCGATATGCCGTGGCCATAGGCGATCGTCAGCGTATTGATCTCGCGCCAGTTGCGCGCGCTGGGCGCGAGCGGCAGCGCGGTCTCGGGCAACTCGATCGGCAGGCGCCGCGTCATGCCGAGCTTCTCGAGGAAGGCGCGGTGCCGCGGCACGCCGACCTCCAGCACCATGCGCGCGGTGCCGATGTTCGAGGAGTAGGCGAAGATCTCCGGCACCGTCAGCCAGCGGTTCTTGCCGCGGAAGTCGCTGATCGTGAAGCGACCATGGGTGATCGGCCGCGAGGCGTCGTAGCCGCCGGTGATCCGCGTGGTGCCGAGATCGAGCGCCATGCCGGTGGAGAGCAGCTTGAAGGTCGAGCCCGGCTCGTAGACGCCGACGGTGATGCGGTTGAAGCGCGCCTCGGCCGGTGCGGTCGCGATCTCGGCCGGATCATGGTCCGGCAGGCTGACCATGGCCAGCACCTCGCCCGTGTTCACGTCCATCACCACCGCGGCGCCACCGATCGCCTCGAACCGCGTGATCGCGCGGCCGAGCGCCTCGCGCAGCACGTGCTGCACGCGGATGTCGAGCGAGAGCCGGAGCGGCTCGCCGACATTCTCGCGCAGCCGCGCGTCAAACTGCCGCTCGACGCCGGCGATGCCATGGCCGTCCACGTCCGTGCCGCCGAGCACGTGCACGGCCGCATGACCCTGCGGATAGACGCGGCGCTCGGCGCGCTGGAAGTGCACGCCGGGAATGCCGAGCCGGTTCACTGCATCCTGCTCGCGCGGGGTGAGATGCCGGCGGATATAGACGAACTGCCGGTCGCCCTCGAGGCGCGGGGCGAGCAGGGCGGGGTCGATGTCGGGCAGCGCGGCGGCAAGCTTGCGCGCCGCCTCCCACGGATCGGCGATCTCGCGCGGATTGGCATAGAGCGCGGCGGTCGGCAGGCTCGCGGCCAGCAGCACGCCGTTGCGATCGACGATCGAGGCGCGCTCGACGCGCGGCTCGGCGGCGATCACGGCCTGCGGGGTGGTGGCGACGCGCGGTTGGCCCTCGGCGAGCAGGCTGACATCGACCACGCGCGCGGCGAGGGCGAGGAACATCAGCCCGAAGGCGCCGGCGCCGACCGCGAGGCGCGCGCGCGCGGTGTCGAGCTGACTGCGCCGGCGCCCGTCCGAGGTGGTGACGGCCGGCACGTGCCGCGGCGGAACAAGCACCGGCAAGGGCGGGACCGGCGGGGGTGCGCCGGCGGTCATCGCGGACCTCCGGCCGGGCGTGGCACCGGCGGCGGCAGGGCGGAGGCCGGCGCGCCGAGCGCGGAGACGGCGGCCGGCGCCCCGGCAGGCTCCGGACGCGGCGGCAGCGCGGCCGTGCGCACCGGCGCGGGCGCTTCGGCGACTGCGGGCCGGGGCACGGCCGGCGCGGCCGGGAGCGGGCGGTCGCGCGCGGGCGCTGGGCGGTCGGCATCCCGCCGGCCCGGCCGGCGATTC
>CALKJX010000034.1 GCA_937995555.1 uncultured Elioraea sp. | reverse complement strand
CTCCTGCGCCGCCGCGCCGAAAGGCTGAAGCCAGAGCGCAGCGACCGCCGCACCCAACAGGTTGCGCATCCACATGCGAGCCTCCCCTTCGAAGGGGATCGCCCCGAAGCGCCCTCGATCACGGGCGCGGGAAGCGACCCGAAACGAGACGGATGGTGACACCGCCCCGAGGTCGGCGGCAAGCCCACTCTGCGCAGCGACTCCCGGTCAGGCGATCTCGCGTTCCTCGCGCAGGGCGCGGATGGCGCCGCGGAACGCCTCGGCCGTGCGGGCGAGATCGTCATCGCCGTGCGCGGCCGAGGCCGGCCCGCCCGGCCAGGGCGCGAGATCGACCCCGCGCGTGCGCATCGCCAGCAGCAGCTTGGTCACGGTCTGGTTGCCGCGCGGGATCTTCAGATCCGCATAACCCAGGGCCAGCGGATCGAAGCGTCGCGGGCCGATCGCGAGCCCCTTCGGGTTGACGAACACATGCGTGCCGGTGTGCGTACCGTAGACCGCCCAGTTCACGCCCTCCTCGGCCAGCACATCGTTCAAAGCGGCGCGCAGCCGCGCGGCATAGGCGTGGCTGCGCGCAACCGCATCGGTGTCGCGGATGATCTCCAGCGTGGCGATGCCGGCGGCGGCCGAAAGCGGGTTCGCGTTATAGGTGCCCTGGTGCGGAATCTTCTCGACCCCGCGCGCGGCCGCCCGCTCCGGATCGAGCAGTTCCAGCAGGTCGCGCCTGCCGACGACCGCGCCGCCCGGCAGGCCGCCGGCAAGGATCTTGGCGAGCGTGGTCAGGTCGGGGCGGATGCCGAGCGCCTCCTGCGCGCCGCCGCGCGAGACGCGGAACCCGGTGACGACCTCGTCGAACACCAAGACGATGCCGCGCCGCGTGGACTCGTCGCGCAGACGGCGCACGAACTCGGGCCGCAGCGGCACCTGGCCGTAGGACGACCCGGTGGGTTCGAGGATCGCGGCCGCTATCTCCGCACCCTCGGCGTCGAGCCGTGCGACCAGGCCCGCCTCGTCGTTGGGATCGACGAACACCACGTTCTCGGCGAGCGCGCCCAGCACGCCCGGGGTCGGCGTACCATCGAAATGATTAGTCACGCCGAACGCCACGTGGTCGTGCCAGCCGTGGAAATGTCCGCGCAGACGCAGGAGCTTCTTCCGTCCAGTCGCGGCGCGGGCGAGGCGCAGCGCCAACAGCGTCGCCTCGGTGCCCGAGCTGGTGAAGCGCACCATCTCGGCGCTCGGCAGCAGTTCCTGGATCAGCTCGGCCCAGCGGTTCTCGAGCGCATGGTTGGCGCCGTAATGCGTGCCGCGGGCGAGCTGTTCCGCCACCCGCGCCGTCACGGCCGGGTGCGCATGGCCGAGGATCAGCGCGCCATGGCCGCCGGCGTAATCCACGTACTCGTTGCCATCCACGTCCCACTTGCGCGCGCCTTCGGCCCGCACGATCGCCAGCGGATGCGGCCGCACATAGCGCGAATCGTGCGTGACACCGCCGGGAAAAAGGCGCTGCGCGGCCGCGTAGTTCGCGGCACTGCCGGGCGTGCGCGCGATGAAGGCAGCGACGATCGGCGAGTTGGTCGGCGGCATGGCGTTCATGGAGGCACTCCGGCAGGCAGACGGAAGCGTGGCCCGGCGGCGATGCCTTGTCCATCGGGGATGGCAGGGGCAGTCTCGCGCGAGCGAAGGAAGGAGCCGGGACGGGCCGCATGAAGGCGATTGTCGGCTGCCCGCAGCCGCGCGCGGCCGATGTCGGCGCGGATGTGCTGCGCCGCGGCGGCACGGCGTTCGATGCCGCGCTCGCGACCGCGTTCTGCCAGATGGTGCAGGATCCGCTCATGTGCGGCATCGGCGGCATGGGCACGCTGCAATACCTGCGGCCCGCCAGCGGCGAGCACGGCATGATCGACTTCCACGCGCGCGCGGGATCGAAGGTGACACCCGACATGTGGGCGGCGGCCAGCAAGGGGCGTTCGGAGATCTCGGGCTACGCGCTGTTCGACGATTTCCGCGCCGAGCTCGGCTACACCGGCATCATGACGCCCGGCACGGTCGCCGGCTTCGCGCGCTTCCACGAACGCCTTTGCACCTGGGACTGGGCCGATCTGCTGGCCCCCGCGATCGGCATGGCGAGGGCAGATGTTCCGGTCACGTCGTTCCATCACGACTACCTGGTGCGCAAGCCGATGCCCGGCATGCCGACCGGCAAGCAGCGCGTCCGCACGACGCGCGCCTCGGTCGCGCTCTACCTGAACGAGGCGGGAGAAATCCGCGAGATCGGCGACGTGATCCGCAACACCGACATGGCCGACACCTTCGAACGGCTCGCCCGCCAAGACGCGCAGGATTTCTACACCGGCGGGATCGCCGCGCGGATCGCGGAGGATTTCGCCGACAAGGACGGCTTCGTGACACCCGAGGATCTCGCCGCCTATCGGGTGCGCGAGGGGGCGCCGGTGATCGGCACCTATCGCGGCTGCACCATCTTCTCGAACCCGCCGCCCGGGTCGGGCGCGGTGCTGATCGCGATGCCGAACATCCTGGAGCATTTCGATCTCGGCGACACGCCGGGCAGCGTGCGGCATCTCGACCTGATGGCGCGCGCGATGGCGGCCGCGCACGAGGACCGCGAGCGGGAACTCGGCGATCCGGATTTCGTTCCGGTGCCGGTGGAGGCGATGATCTCGAAGGCGCGCGGGGTGGACTGGGCGGCGAAGATCCGCGGCGGCTGGCTGCCGGCCAACAAGGCGGTCAGCCCGCCCGCCTGTACCACGCATCTCTTGGTGCGGGACGCGGCCGGCAATGCCGTTTCGGTGACGCACACGCTCGGCACCGGCTCGGGCGTGGTCGCCGAGGGGCTCGGCTTCAACTGGAACAACCGCACGAAGCTGTTCGACATGCAGCCCGGCCGGCCGAACAGCATCGCGCCCGGCAAGGCCCGCACCACCGGCATGGTGCCGACCATCGTGCTGAAGGACGGCGCGCCGTTGCTGATCGTCGGCGCGCCCGGCGGCAGCGTGATCATCTCGGCGGTGCTGACGACGATCGTCAACGTGATCGATGTCGGCATGAGCGCGGTGGAGGCCGTGTCCTTCCCGCGTCTCCACTGCGAGGGCGGGGCGGTCTTCTGCGAGGCGCGCGTGCAGGGCAACGTCGTCGAGGGGCTGCGCGCGCTCGGCCACGAGGTGCGCCAGTCCGCGATCTCCTACGACCCGACCATGGCGCGCGCACACGCGATCCTGCTGCGTGACAGCGCCGTGACGGGCGGGGCCGATCCGCGCGGTGGTGGCGGCGTGGCGATCGCGTGGTAGAAGGCGAGCGTCAGGGACACGCGGAGGTTGCGATGGCGGATACGCTCGTCTTTCCCGGCACGGTCGAATGGTCGGGCGAGAACCCGGGGATTTCGCTGAAGGACAGCCCGGACGGGCCGTTCGTGGCCCTCGCCTCGTTCTTCCGCGTGGTGCTGTCGCCGCACGGGCGCGGCCATGCGCTGCTGCTGCTGCGCGCGCCGCAGGAGACCGCGCCGCCGGCCGAGCGGTCGAACCTCTGCATCACCGACAACGAGAAGCTCGCACGCTGGCTGATCGCCGAGTTTGTTTCGCATTTCGGCGCGTTCAAGGGGCAGCCCGGTCTCTCCTCGCTGCTCTGGCGCACGCTCGACGAGGTGAAGAGCGTCGGCGACGCGATCTCGAGCTACAGTGAGATCGTGCGTGCGGGGGACCTGACGGTGGAGCTGGCCTGGAAAGGGCTTGGCAAGCCGTTCTGCTTCGCCTTCCCGCCCGAGAAGTCGGCGACCGGCAAGCATCACATGCCGAGCCTGTTCGTCGGCTGCGAGACCGCGACGATCACGGTGAACGGCCGCGTGCTGCCGGGCAAGCCGGTGCCGCGCGAGATCGCCGGGCGGACGATCTCGACGGCGATGCTGGCGTTCTCGGAAACGTGGATCCGCGCGCCGGGCTGACGGGCGCGGACAGTGGCCCGAGGCCGCTTGACCCTTTTGAATGGTTTTCTTATATAAGAAAGTATGTATATAAAGGTGGCCGCGCGCCCGCGCATTCCCCTGGACGATCTCGAGGCGAAGGCCAGCGAGGTCGCGCGGCTGCTGCGGCTGCTCGCGAACGAGCATCGGCTGGTCCTGCTCTGCCACCTGATCGACGAGGGCGAGGTCACCGTCGGCCGACTCGCGGAGGCGGTCGGCCTGTCGCAGCCGGCGCTCTCGCAGCACCTCGCCAGGCTGCGCGAGGATGGCCTGGTGGCGGCGCGCCGCGAAGGCACAGCATTGCACTACCGGGTGGCCGATCCGCGCGTCGCCCGGCTCCTCGCCACGCTGCGCGGCCTGTTCTGCACCTCCCCGCCCCCCCGCAAGGCGCTCACCGCATGATCCGTCGAGCAGCGCGCGCGATCGCCGCGATGGCAGCGGGCGGGGTCCGGCGGCACGCCGCCATGCCCAGCCTCGGCCTGCTCCTGCTGCTCGCGCTGCCCAGCGCGGCAGCCGAGCGGTTCACGGTCGTCGAGCGCATGGTGGACGATCGCAAATCCGTCTTCGCCACGGTCGAGAGCGCGCGCGAGGTCGAGGCGCGCGCGCGCATCAGCGGCACGCTGCGCACGCTCTCCGTGCGTGAGGGCGACATGGTGGCGGCGGGGGCGATGATCGCCATGGTCGATGATCCCAAGCTCGCGCTGCAGCTCGCCGCCCTCGATGCCCGGCTCGAGGCGCTTGCCGCGCAGCGCCGCCAGGCCCAGCTCGAGCTCGATCGCACCCGCCAGCTCCGCGCCACCGGTGCCGCCACCCAGGCGCGGCTCGACGAGGCCGAGACCGCGCTCGAGGTGATCGCGGCGCAGACGGCGGCGGCACGGGCCGAGCGCGCGGTGATCGTCGAGCAGCAGCGGGAGGGCGAGATCCATGCCCCGCAGGCCGGCCGCGTGCTCGCCGTGCGCGGCGTGCCGGGCAGTGTCGTGCTCGCCGGCGAACCTGTCGCCGTGATCGCCACCGACGCCTACGTCCTGCGGCTCCGGCTGCCCGAGCGTCACGCCCGCTTCCTGCGCGCCGGCGATGCCGTGCAGGTCGGCGCGCGCGGCCTCGCCGAGCGGCCGGACGCCGCGCTCGGCGCAGGGACGATCCGGCTGGTCTATCCGCGCCTCGATGCGGGCCAGGTGGTGGCGGATGCCGAGGTCGCCGGCCTCGGCGACTTCTTCGTCGGCGAGCGCGTCCAGGTGACGATCGTCGCCGATCGACGCTCGGCCATCGTGGTGCCGCTCGGCTTCATCCATCGCGGCGCCGGGGTGGATCTCGTCCGTCTCGCGAGCGGCGCGCTCGTGCCGGTGCAGACCGGTCCCGCGCGCGAGATCGACGGCGCGAAGGCGATCGAGATCCTGTCCGGGCTGCGCGCCGGCGACGTCATCGTCGCGCCATGACCACGACACCCCCGCCGCCGCGGCCGCTCGGTCTCTCGGGCGTGCTCGCGCGCGCCTTCATCGCCTCGAAGCTGACACCGCTTCTTCTGCTCGCCGCCCTGGGGCTCGGTCTGATGGCCCTGGTCGCGCTGCCGCGCGAAGAGGAGCCGCAGATCAGCGTGCCGATGGTCGACATCCATGTGCGTGCGGACGGGCTGGCCGCGCCGGACGCGGTGGAGCTGGTGACACGGCCGCTCGAGGCGATCGTCCTCGGCATCCCGGGCGTCGAGCACGTCTACAGCTCGACCGAGGACGATCGCGCGATCGTCACAGCACGCTTCCTGGTCGGCACGGATGCGGACGATGCCATCCTGCGCGTGCACGAGAAGGTGCGCGCCAATTTCGACCGCATCCCGCTCGGCATTCCCGAGCCCCTGATCGTGGGGCGCGGCATCAACGACGTCGCCGTGGCGGTGGTTACGCTGCGCCCCGAACCGGAAGCGGCGGCGCGCTGGACCGATGCCGCGCTGCACGAGCTTGCCGACCGCGTGCTCTCCGAACTCGTCAAGCTGCCCGACGTGGGGCTCACCTACATCGTCGGCGGGCGGCCGCCCGAGATCCGCATCGAACCGGATCCGGACCGGCTCGCGCTCTACGGCATCACGCTGAACCGGCTGGTCGAGAAGCTCGCCGGCGCCAACCGCTCCTTCGCGATCGCGCCCATGCGCGACCGCGGCGAGACGGTGCCCGCGCATGCCGGTCAGACGTTGCGTGGCGTGCCGGACGCGGCGCTGCTGCTGCTCACGACGCACGACGGCCGGCCGGTATATCTCGGCGACGTCGCGCGCGTGGTGCAGGACGGTGCGCCGATCGAGCAGCGTGTCTGGCGGCTGACGCGCGACGCCGCGGGCGCCTGGCAGGCCGCGCCTGCGGTGTCGATCGCGTTGGCCAAGCGCGCCGGCGCCAATGCCGTAGCGCTGACCGAGGCGGTACGGGAACGGCTTGCGACGCTCCGCGGCACCGTGATGCCCGACGGCATCGCCGCCGACATCACGCGCGACTACGGGGCCACCGCGCAGGAGAAGTCCGACGAGCTCCTGTTCCATCTCGGCCTCGCCACGGCCTCGATCGTCGCGCTGATCTGGCTCGCCATCGGCTGGCGCGAGGCGGTGGTGACGGCGGTGGTCATCCCGGTGACGATCCTGCTGACCCTGTTCGGCGCCTGGACGCTTGGCTACACGCTGAACCGGGTCTCGCTGTTCGCGCTGATCTTCTCGATCGGCATCCTGGTCGACGACGCGATCGTCGTGGTCGAGAACATCGACCGGCACTGGTCGATGCGCGACGGTCGCGGCCGGATCGCCGCCGCGATCGATGCGGTGGCCGAGGTCGGCAACCCCACGATCGTCGCCACGCTGACGGTGATCGTCGCACTCCTGCCGATGATGTTCGTCTCCGGGCTGATGGGCCCGTACATGGCGCCGATCCCGGCGGTCGCCGCGGCGGCGATGCTGTTCAGCTTCTTCGTCGCGATGATGCTGACGCCGTGGCTGATGGCGCGGCTGCGCGGCGAGGGTGCCGAAGCGGCGGGTGCACACGGGCCGGGACGGCTCGGCCGGCTCTATCTTGCGATCGCCGCGCCCCTGATCGAACGGCGCCGGCTCGCCTGGGCCTTCCTCGCCCTCACCGGGCTCGCCAGCGCCGCCGTGCTGCTGCTGTTCGCCACGCGCGACGTCACGGTGAAGCTGCTGCCCTTCGACAACAAGTCGGAGCTTGCGCTGGTGCTGGACATGCCGACCGGGACGAGCCTCGAGGAGACCGAACGGGCGTTGCTCGCCGCCGCCGACCGGCTGCGCGGCGTGCCGGAGCTGACGGCGGTGACGCTCAACGCCGGCACGGCCGCGCCGTTCAACTTCAATGGTCTGGTGCGTCACTACTACCTGCGCCGCGCCCCGAATTTCGGCGACCTCGAGCTGATGCTGGCGCCGCGCCACGATCGCGCGCGCGACTCCCACGAGATAGCGCTCGACATGCGCCGGCTGCTGGCCGACCTGCCTCTGCCGCAGGACGCGCGGCTGCGCGTGGTCGAGGTCCCTCCCGGCCCGCCCGTGCTCGCCACCCTGCTGGCCGAGATCTACGGCCCCGACAGCGCTGCACGCCGCGCCGCCGCGGCGACGGTGCGCGAGGCGTTCGCGCGCGTGCCCTTCATCGTCGATCGCGACGACACGATCCGCGATCCAGGCCGGCGGTTGCGCTTCACCCTGCTCGCAGACCAGCTCGAGTTCCACGGCGTTGAGGAGGAGGCGGTCCACGACACGCTGCGCGCCCTGCTCGGCGGTGTGGCGATCGGCTATTCGCATCGCGGCGAGGGGCGCAACCCGATGGCGATCATGGTGCGCCTGCCGCGCGACGAGCTCTTCGTCTCGGAACGCCTGTTCGCCACGCCGGTGCCGGGGCGGCACGGCACGGTCGAGCTCGGCGACCTTGTGCGCGTTGTCGCGGAGCAGGCCTCGCCATCGATCTTCCGCCGCAACGGACGGCCGGCCGAGATGGTGATGGCCGAGCTTGCCGGCACGTTCGAGGCGCCGATCTACGGCATGCTCGCGGTGCGCGACGCACTCGCCGAGATCGCCGCCGAGGGCCGCGCCGTGCCGATGATCCGGTACGCCGGGCAGCCGCTCGACGCCAGCGCGCCGGTGCTCCTGTGGGAGGGCGAGTGGGAGGTGACGCGCATCACCTTCCGCGACATGGGGCTGGCCTTCGGCGCCGCGCTGGTCGGGATCTATGCCCTGGTCGTGGCGCAGTTCCGCAGCTTCCTCGCCCCGCTGGTCGTGCTGGTGCCCGTGCCGCTGACGCTGATCGGGATCGTGATCGGCCACGCCCTGCTCGGCGCGCCGTTCACCGCGCCCTCGATGATCGGCTTCATCGCCCTCGCCGGCATCATCGTGCGCAACTCGATCCTGCTGGTGGACTTCGTGCGCCATACCGACCGCGCCGGCCGCAGCCTGCGCGCGGTCGCGCTGGAGGCGGCCGCGGTGCGGTTCAAGCCAATCCTGCTGACGGCGGCGGCGGCGATGATCGGCGCCGGCTTCATCCTGCCCGACCCGATCTTCCAGGGTCTGGCGGTGTCTTTGCTGTTCGGTCTGATCTCCTCGACGGCGCTGACGGTGCTGGTGATCCCCGCGCTCTATCGCGTGCTGCGCGACCCGACGTGACGCGGCCGCGCAAGCGCCTGGAGGGCCGGGTGGGGATCGAACCCACGACCCGCAGATTAAAAGTCTGCCGCTCTGCCGCTGAGCTACCGGCCCGCCCTGCCGCGTTCTAGGCCCGTGTGGGCCGCGTCGTCAAAGCACGCGGGCTACTCGCGCACATCCGCAGCGACCCGCATGCGCACGATCCGGTCGGCCGGCGGGGTGACGGCACCGTTTCGGTTGCGATCGCCGCGCTTGATGTTGTCGACGAACTCCATGCCCTGCACCACGCGGCCCCAGATCGTGTACTGCCCGTCGAGGAACGGGCCCGGCGCGAACATGATGAAGAACTGGCTGTTGGCGCTGTTCGGGTTCTGCGACCGCGCCATGCCGACCGTCCCGCGCAGGAAGCGCGCGGAGGTGGAGAACTCGGCGGGGATGTTCGGCAGGTCCGAGCCGCCCGTGCCGGTGCCCGTCGGGTCGCCGCCCTGGGCCATGAAGCCCTCGATCACGCGGTGGAACGGCGTGCCGTCATAGAAGCCGCGGCGCACCAGCGTCTTGATCTGCGCCACGTGCCTCGGCGCGATGTCGGGGCGCAGTTCGATCACCACCCGCCCGTCCTTCAGGTCCATGAACAGCGTGTTCTCGGGGTCGCGCGCGGGGCCCTGCGCGTCCGCCGCGGTTGCCGAGAACAGGAACACCGCGCTCATCAGCGCTCGCTTCAGACCGGTCATGCCTCTCTCCCGCCTATGGGGGTTCAGTCGTGCGCCGAACCCGAGCCCGACGCAAGCCGGGCCGCCTCGCCGCGTTCGGCCACCTTCTCGGCGATCCGCGCGATCACCGGGGTGGAGACGAAGGGGGTGATGTCACCACCAAGCAGCGCGATCTCCTTGACGAAGCGGCTGGAGATGAAATGCACGCCCTCGGAGGCCATCAGGAACACGGTCTCGATCCCGGGATCGAGCCGCGCATTCATGCCCGCCATCTGGAACTCGTACTCGAAGTCGCTCACCGCGCGCAGGCCGCGGATGATCACGCGCGCGCCGATGCGGCGGGCAAACTGGATCAGCAGACAGTCGAAGGGCCGCACCTCGATCAGGGAACCGTTGCGTCGGGCAATCGGTGCGATCTCGCATTGCAGCAGCGCGACCCGCTCGTCGAGCGAGAAGAGCGGCCCCTTGCCGGCATTCGCCGCCACCCCGATCACCAGCGTGTCGACCAGCTTCGAGGCCCGGGCGATGATGTCGATATGCCCGCGCGTCGCCGGATCGAAGGTGCCGGGATAGAGGCCGATGCGCCGCTCGCTCATGCGCCGTCGCCCTCCGCCTCGTCCTCCACCACCGGGAACACAGAGGTGACATGCTCGTCGTCCTCGATGCGGAACAGCGTCACCCCCTGGGTGGCGCGGCCGGCGATGCGGATGTCATCGACTGGGATGCGGATGGTGCGGCCGGCATCCGTCACCAGCATCAGCGCATCGCCATCGCGGACCGGGAAGGACGCCACCACCGCGCCACCGTTCCTCCGCGTGAGCGCCATGCCCGTGATGCCCTGCCCGCCGCGCGCGGTGACACGGTACTCGTAGGCCGAGGTGCGCTTGCCGTAGCCCCCCGAGGTGACGGTGAGCACGAACTCCTCGGCCGCCTCGAGCGCGGCCAGGCGCTCGGGCGGGAGCGTGATCTCGGCCGCACTCTCGGCCTCCTCCGCCCCCTCCTCCGGCTCGCCGCTGCGCCGCTTCGCCGAGGCCGCCTTGAGATACGCGACCCGCTCCTCGGCCGAGGCCTCGACATGGCGCAGCACCGAGAGGCTGATCACCTCGTCGCCGGCACCGAGCCGGATGCCACGCACGCCCGTCGAGGTGCGGCCGGCGAAGACGCGCAGCTCGTCGGCGACCGCGAAGCGGATCGCGCGGCCCTTGCGCGTGGCCAGCAGCACATCATCATCCTCGCGCACCGCCTGCACGTCGATCAGCCGCTCGCCGTTCTCGAGCTTCATCGCGATCAGCCCGTTCTGACGCACGTTGCGGAAGTCCGACAGCCGGTTGCGCCGCACATTGCCGGTCGAGGTCGCGAACACGGCGTAGAGGCTCTCCCACAGCGCCTCGTCCGCCGGCAGCGGCAGCACCGCGCTGATCGACTCCTCGGGCTCCAGCCCGCCGAGCAGCTGGCGGATGTTGCGGCCCTTGCCCTGCGGCTGCGCCTCCGGCAGGCGCCAGACCTTCAGCCGGTAGGCCATGCCGCGGCTGGTGAAGAACAGCACCTCGTCGAGCGAATTGGCGACGAAGATGCGCGTCACGGCATCCTCCTCGCGCGTCGCCATGCCGGAGCGGCCGCGGCCACCGCGCTTCTGCGCGCGGAAGGCCGAGAGGGGGACACGCTTGATGAATCCCTCGCGCGTCAGCGTCACCACCATCGGCGCCGGCTCGATCAGGCTCTCGTCGTCGAGATCGCTCTCGGCATCCTCGATCACGGTGCGACGATCGCTACGATAGGCCGCCCTGATGGCGAGCAGCTCCTCGCGGATCGCCGCGAGCCGCCGCGGCTTCGCGGCCAGAAGCGCGAGCAGCTCCTCGATCTGGGCGGCGAGCCCGCGCAGCTCCTCGGCGATCTTGTCGCGCTCCAGCCCGGTGAGGCGTTGCAGCCGGAGATCGAGGATCGCGCGCGCCTGCGCCTCGGAGAGCCTGAGCGTGCCGGCGTCGGTCAGCGCATTCGCCGGATCGTCCACCAGAGCGAGCAAGGGCGCGAGATCGGCCGCCGGCCAGTCGCGCGCCATCAGCGCCGCGCGCGCCTCCGCCCCGTCTGCGCTGGCACGGATCAGCGCGATCACCGTGTCGATGTTCGCGACCGCGACCGCGAGCCCGATCAGCGCATGCGCCCGCTCGCGCGCCTTGGCCAGCCGGAAGCGACTGCGGCGCACCAGCACCTCGTCGCGGAAGGCGAGGAAGGCCTGAAGGATCGCCTTCAGCCCCATCTGCTCGGGCCGGCCGCCGTTCAGCGCCAGCATCTGCACCGGGAACGAGGTCTGCAGCCTGGAGAAGCGATAGAGCTGGTTCAGCACGATCTCGGGATTGGCATCGCGCTTCACCTCGATCACCACCCGCACGCCGTCGCGATCACTCTCGTCGCGGATGTCGGTGATGCCCTCGATCCGCTTCTCGCGCACCAGGGCGGCGATCTGCTCCAGCAGATCCGCCTTGTTCACCTGGTAGGGGATCTCGGTGACGACGATCGCCTCGCGATCGCGGCGGATCTCCTCCACCGACGCACGCGCACGCACCGGCACGGAGCCGCGGCCCGTCTCGAAGGCGGCACGGATGCCGGACCGGCCGAGGATGATCCCGCCGGTGGGGAAATCGGGCCCCGGCAGCTTCTCCATCAGCCGGGCGAGATCGGCCTCGGGCTCGTCGATCAGCAGCACAGTGGCGTCGATCACCTCGGCGAGGTTGTGGGTCGGGATGTTGGTCGCCATCCCGACCGCGATGCCGTTCGCACCGTTAACCAGAAGATTCGGGAAGGCCGCCGGCAGCACGCGCGGCTCCTCGGCGGTCTCGTCGTAGTTGGGCTGGAAATCGACCGTGTCCTCGTCGATTCCATCCAGCAACGACTGGGCGGCGCGCGCGAGTCGCACCTCGGTGTAGCGCATCGCCGCCGGCGGGTCGCCGTCCATCGAGCCGAAATTGCCCTGCCCGTCGATCAGCGGCAGGCGCATCGCGAAGGGCTGCGCCATGCGCACCATCGCGTCGTAGATCGCCGCGTCGCCGTGCGGGTGGTACTTGCCCATCACGTCGCCGACCACG
>CALKJX010000033.1 GCA_937995555.1 uncultured Elioraea sp. | reverse complement strand
GGGCTCACCTCGGGCGAGTTCGCGGTGATCAAGGGTATCGACTACATCATCGCCGCGGAAGCCGCGAAGGGCGCGCCGGTGGCCTTCGTCTTCCCCGAGGACGGCGTGCTCAGCCTGCCGAGCCCGCTCGGCATCGGCGCGAAGGCGCGCAACGCGGAGGCGGCGAAGGTGTTCGTCGACTTCATCCTCTCGAAGGAAGGCCAGCAGATGCTGGTGGACCGGCACTTCCTGCCGGTACGCACGGATGTCGCGCCGCCGCCCGGCCTGCCCTCGCCAGCCGAGATCCGCTCGCTGGAGGTCGATCCGGCCTGGCTCGCCGAGAACGGCCCGGCGCTGCGCGAGCGCTTCGCACAGATGTTCTGACCGGCGCGATGCGCGCTGATCCGCGGTCCCGCCGCGCATGACCGCGGGTCAGCGCGCCCTTCCCGCCCGAGCCGCGCTCGGCGTGGCGCCGGCGTGGCAGCGCGCGGTGACCGACCACCGCCACATCCTGTTCGCGGTGCTCTCGGTGTTCGTGTTCATCACGGTCGTCTATCCGCTGCTGCAGGTGGCCGGACGCAGCGTGATCGTGGACGGTGCGTTGAGCCTCGCCAACTACGCCCAGGTGTTCGCGCTCCGGCGCAACTGGATCGCGGTGTGGAACTCGGTCTGGGTGTCGCTGGTCGCGACCGTGCTCGCGACCGCGATCGGCGTCGTCTCGGCGTTCCTGGTCCAGCGCACCGACATTCCCGCGAAGACGCTGTTCCGCGTGCTGCTGGTCGCGCCCTTCGCGATCCCGCCGCTGTTCTCGGCGATGGGCTGGGTGCAGCTCGCCGGCCCCGTCGGCCTGCTGAGCCAGGCCTGGCAGGGCATCACCGGGGAGTTCGAGGTGCCGTGGAACATCTACGGCGCCAGCGGCGTGGTGTTCGTGCTGGCGGTGACCAAGTATCCGTTCGTGTTCATCACGGTCGCCAGCGCGCTGCAGCGGATGGACCCGAGCCTGGAGGAGGCCGCGCGCACGGCGGGCGTCCCGACCTGGCGGATCATGCGCGACATCACCCTGCCGCTGGTGCGCCCGGCGGTCAGCAGCGGGGCGTTGCTGGCCTTCGTCGCCTCGATCGACAATTTCGGCATTCCCGCGGTGCTCGGCATGCGCGCGCAGTTCTACGTGCTCACCACGCGCATCTACGAGGCGCTGACGATCCCGAACATGCCGCTCGCCACCGCGATGTCGATGCTGCTGGTGGCGCTGGCGATCGTCTCGATGATCGGGCTGCGCCGCGCCGAGGGCGGCGCGGACAAGTACGCGGTGATCGCCGGCAAGGCGGTCACCCCGGCGGTGCTGAAGCTCGGAAGCTGGCGCCCGGCGGTCGTGATCGGGCTCGCGCTCGCGGTGCTGCTGATCACGGTGCTGCCGCTGTTCGCGCTGGTGCTCACGTCGATCACGACATTCTGGGGCGCCGATCTGGTGTGGGCGAACCTCACCCTCGAACACTACGTCTCGGCGCTGACCATCCCGGCGGCAAGGCGGGGCATCCTCAACTCGCTGTTCCTTGCCGCGGCGGCAGGCGTGATCCTCGTGCTGACCACCTCGCTGATCTCGTATCTGACGGTGAAGGCGCGCTACCGCGCCGCATCCTGGCTCGACATCGCCGGCATCGTCCCCTTCGCGCTGCCGGGGTCGGTGATCGGGGTGGCGATGATCCTCGCCTGGAGCAACCCGCCGATCGGCCCGACGCTCTACGGCACGATCTGGATCCTGCTGATCGCCTACATCATGCGCTACATGGCGTTCGGGTTGCAGACCACGCGCGCGACGCTGCAGCAGATCCATGTCTCGCTCGAGGAGGCGGCGCTGACCTCCGGTGCCGGCCGGCTGCGCGTGCTCAAGGACATCACGCTGCCGCTGCTGCGCCCCGGCATGGTCGCGGCCTGGGTGCTGATCTTCATCTCGGCCTTCAACGAGCTCACCGTTTCGGTACTGATCTGGACCACCGGGGCGGAGACGATCGGCGTCTGGATCTTCATCATGCAGGATTCCGGGTTCTCGGGCCGGGCTTCGGCGCTCGCGGTACTGACGCTGCCGGTAATCCTGGTGCTCTATCTGCTGATGCAGTGGCTCACGCGGCTCGAGGAGCGGCGGGCCGGGCGCAGCAAGGGCTGAGGGATCGCGATGGGAGTCGTCAGGGTCGAGCGCCTGGCCAAGAGCTTCGGCAAGGTCGTGGCGGTGGACGGCGTGTCGTTCGAGATCGCCGAGCGCGAGTTCTTCTCGCTGCTCGGCCCTTCGGGCTGCGGCAAGACGACGACGCTGCGCTGCGTGGCCGGGCTCGAGACGGCGGATGCCGGCACGATCGAGATCGCCGGACGGCCGGTCTACCGCGCCGATGCCGGGCTCGACGTGCCGCCGAACGAGCGCGACATCGGCATGGTGTTCCAGAGCTACGCGGTCTGGCCGCACATGACGGTGTTCGACAACATCGCCTATCCGCTGCGAATCCGGAAGATTCCGCAGGCCGGCATCGCCGGGCGGGTCGCCCATGTGCTGCGCATCCTCGGCATGACCGGGCTGGAGGAACGCCGGCCGAGCCAGCTCTCGGGCGGGCAGCAGCAGCGCGTCGCACTCGGCCGCGCGCTCGCGCTCGCCCCCTCGGTGCTGCTGCTCGACGAGCCGCTCTCCAATCTCGACGCCAAGCTGCGCGAGCAGATGCGCGCCGAGCTGAAGCTGATCCAGCGCGAGACCGGCCTGCCGATCCTCTACGTCACGCACGACCAGACCGAGGCGCTGGCGATGTCGGACCGGATCGCCGTGATGTGCGAAGGCCGCATCCATCACCTCGCCCCGCCCGAGGAGATCTACCGCCGCCCCGCGACCGCCTTCGTGCTCGACTTCATCGGCAGCGTGAACTACCTGCCCTGCCGGCTCGCAGGTGCCGATGACAGCAGCGTGACACTGCTCTGGCGCGAGGAGGCGGCAATCACCTTGCCGCGCCCGCCGCACCTGCCACCCGGCCCCGACGTGCTGCTCGCCGCACGTCCCGAGTCCTGGCGTTTCGCGGCTGGCAGTGCGGGACTGCCCGGCACTGTCGTGCTGCGCAGCTTCCACGGGGCGGGCTTCGAGTACCGCGTGCGGCTCGGCGAGACCGAGATCCGCGTGATGACCCCGAATGACGTGCGGGTGAGCGAGGGCGAGGCGGTGCGCATCGTCGTCAGCGAGGGGCTGCTGCTGGAGCCGGACGCGCTGTCGCGCCCCGAGGCGCGCGCAGCCTAGGGCAGATCGCATGCGGCTGGAACCAGCCGTCCGCGTGGAGATGGTCGCCGGACCAGTCCGGAGCGGTTTCCAGCCGTCTGGAGACCGCCCTAGCAGAACAGCGACGAGACGCTGCTCTCCTCGCTGATGCGCCGGATCGCCTCGGCGAGCAGCGGCGCGATCGTGATCTGGCGGATGTTGTGGCTGACCCGCACCGCCTCGGTGGCGAGGATGCTGTCCGTCGTCGTCATCATCTCGATCGGGCTCGCCGCGACGCGCGCGACCGCGCCGCCCGAGAACACCCCGTGCGTGACATAGGCCGAGACCGCGGTCGCACCGTTCTTCATCAGCGCCTCGGCGGCGTTGCACAGGGTGCCCGCGGAATCGACGATGTCGTCGACCAGGATGCAGTGACGGCCGTCGACCTCGCCGATCACGTTCATCACCTCGGACACGCCCGCGCGCTCGCGCCGCTTGTCGATGATCGCGAGATCGCAGTTCAGCCGGGTCGCGATCTGGCGCGCGCGCACCACGCCGCCCACGTCGGGGCTGACCACCATCAGGTCCTTGCCGGCGTAGCGCGCCTTGATGTCGGAGGCGAACATCGGCGCGGCGAACAGGTTGTCGACGGGGATGTCGAAGAAGCCCTGGATCTGGCCGGCATGCAGGTCGAGGGTGAGCACGCGGTCGGCCCCGGCCTCGGTGATCAGGTTCGCCACCAGCTTGGCGCTGATCGGCGTGCGCGGCCCCGATTTCCGGTCCTGCCGCGCATAGCCGAAATACGGGATCACCGCCGTGGTGCGCCGCGCCGAGCCGCGCTTCAGCGCATCGAGCGTGATCAGCAGCTCCATCAGGTTGTCGTTCGCCGGGAACGAGGTGGACTGGACGACGAACACGTCCTCGCCGCGCACGTTCTCGTGGATCTCGACGAAGATCTCCATGTCGGCGAAGCGCCGCACCGAGGCCTTGGTCAGCGGCAGGTTCAAGGCCGTTGCCACCGCCTCGGCGAGGGGGCGGTTCGAGTTGCAGGCGACGATCTTCATCGCGGTGTCAGGTCCCGGGCTGGCGGGCGGGAAGGCGCGGGGTTCGTAGCAACGTGGGGTTGGGGTGTAAACCGGCCGTCATGCCACCCTGCTCAGCCGCCGCTGCGGGCGCGCCGGATGACCTCGGCCACGCCCGTCGCGGCCTGCTCGGCCACGACCACGGCGACATCGGCCCAGAGCCCGTCCAGCGTGCCGGCCGGCACCTCGTTGAGCTGGCTCACCTTGCCGAGTTCGGTGCCGTCGGCACGCAGCACGGTCCAGGTGATCTCGACGCGCTGCTGGCGCCGCGGCAGCGCCGTGACATCCACCCGGCCGGCGAGCGCGAACTCGCCCTCGCCGCCCTCCTGCACCAGCACGCCCTCCTTCGCGAGCGCCGCGCGGATCGCCCGGTCGAGCGAGCGGTTGCCGTCGCCGGGCGCGCCGGCGACACCGTTCATCAGCAGGGTCGGCAGGCGGGAGACGAGCTGGCCGGGCTCGACCTGGCGGAAGGCCGCATCGGCGCGGGTGAGCATGGCCGCGATGCCGGGCGCGGCCTCGCCGGCGGTCGCGCGCAAGGTCGCCGCGTCGGCGCGCGCCCAGGCGGCGGCCGGCACCGCGCGCGGGCCGCCGGCCGCGCCGATCGGCGCACCCGCGGCATCGACCAGCGTGTAGGTGAGGCGCACCAGCCCGCCCTCGCTCTCGCCCGCCACCAGCAGGCGATAGTCGGGCTTCGGGATGTCGGCCGCCGTCACCGGCAGGTCCTGCGCCTGCAACGCCTCGGCGAGCGTGGCCGCGAAACGGCGCGCATCCTCCTCCGGCAGGCCGAGCGTGGTCGAGGGCGGAACGACGATGCGCGCCGGCGGCGGGCGCGTCAGCCCGTCGCGCGCGGCATCGGCCGCGCTGCGCTCGAACGGCATCGGCACTTCGACGAAGGGCAGCTGCAACGGACCGCAGCCCGCGACCAGCAGCAGGGCGAGAACGGGTCTCATGTCACGACGCAGGTGGCGAGCACGCCGAGGCAGAGGAGGATGACGAACATCCAGACATAGGGCATGGCGGTCGCCTGTAGCACGCCGGCCGCGGCCAGGCAGCCGTGTTGACGCAGGTCATCGACGCTTGGCGTCGCGCCGCCCACAGACGGTGCAGTTTCGGTCTGATGGAGTCACCGGATGCGTGCACCGAACCGACGTTCCCTCCTGCTGGGCCTGGCCGGCGCGATCCTGGCCCTCCCCGCCGCCGCGCAGCGGGGCCCCGGTCCAGGCCCCGGGGCCGGGCCGGGCTTCGGCCCGGGCCCGGGCTTCGGCCCCGATGGCTTCGGCCGTCGCTGGAACGAGCTCTCCGAGCAGGAGCGCGCGCGCCTGCGCGAGCGCTTCCAGCGCTTCCACGGCCCCGGACAAGGGCCCGGCCCCGACGAGATGCGGCGCCGCTGGGACGGCATGACGCAGCGCCAGCGCGAGGAGCTGATGCTGCAGGAACGCTACCGCCAGCGCGAGCGGCTGCACACGCCGCGAACGGGCCGCCACGGCTAGGGCGCAAGCCGCGGGGAACCGCCGTCAGGACGGATAAGCGCCGCACTCGCCTGCCCTAGCCGGGGAGGGCGATCGCCGAGAGCTGATGCCCGATCGGCCCCGCGCCCTCGTGCGTGGCGCGGCGGTAGCTGAAGAAGCGCGCGGGCTCGGCATAGGTGTCGAGCCCGAGATCCGTCACGCGGGCGATGCCGGCGCGCGTCAGCGCCGCCCGACAGAACCCCGCCAGGTCGAAGCGCCAGCGGTCGGGGCGGTCGGCAGCGGCGAAGAACCGGGCGTGCGCCGGATCGGCGGCGAGCACGGCATCGCGCATGTCGGCGGCGACCTCGTAGCTCGGCTGCCGGATCGTCGGGCCGATGGCGGCGGCGATGCGCGCGCGCGCCGCACCAAGCCGTTCCATGGCCGCAACCGTCGCCTCGAGCACGCCGGCCGCAGCACCACGCCAGCCGGCATGGGCGGCGCCGATCACGCCCGCCTCGGCATCGAGGAACAGCACCGGCGCGCAGTCGGCGGTGACGATGCCGAGGGCGACGCCGCGCCGCCGCGTCACCAGCGCATCCGCCCGGGGCCGGGCGTCGTCGCCCCAGGGCTCGTCCAGCACCACGACCGCCGGCCCATGCACCTGGAACAGCCCGACCAGGACCGGCCCGCCGAGGGCGGCGCGGGCGCGGGCGCGGTTCTCGGCCACGGCTGCCGGATCGTCACGGCCGGAGAGCGAGCAGTTCAGGGTTGCGAACCGGCCGGTGGAGACGCCGCCCGCGCGGGTGAAGAAGCCGTGCGGTGCGGCGAGCCCGGCGGTCAGGAATGGCACGGTCACGACACGAAGCCCGGCGGCGCCGGCAGACCGCGCGCCGCGATCGCCAGCGCCTTGAACACGAGCCCCATCGCGTCCGCGTCCATCAGCCGGCGCGCCGCCGCCTGGAGCTGCCGCGCCGTCTCGGGGCGCGCGGCGCGGCAGAGCACCGCCGTGCGCTCGGCCAGGCCGAGGGCGCGCAGGAACGCGCCCTGCGGCACCGGGCCGTGCACGGCGGCGCCGGCCGCGCGGGAAGCGGCCGCGACGGCGGCGAAATCGACCTGCGCCGTGAGATCGGCCTCGCCCGGCGCGGCGAGCGGGTCGGCCGGCGCATGGCCGCGCACGGCCTGGAGCGTGTCGGTCGCGCCGCCCGCGTGGCCGTAGTCGAT
>CALKJX010000032.1 GCA_937995555.1 uncultured Elioraea sp. | reverse complement strand
GATCCCGCGCCCCGGCCTGCTGGTCGGCGCGGTGGCCGCCGTGTTCGTCGGCCGCATCCTGGTCGGGCTGTTCATGGCGCAGCGCGCGCTGCGCCGCACGGTGATCTCGCCCGCGCCGCGCGCGGTGCTGGTGCCGCCCGGCTTCCGCTCCTGGCTCGGCAGGGCGGCCGGGCCGGCGATGCTGGCCTTCGCACTGCTGCTGCCGTTCATGCCCGGGATCGGACGTTACGAGATCGATCTCGGCACGCTCGTCCTGACCTATGTCATGCTCGGCTGGGGGCTGAACATCGTCGTCGGCCTCGCCGGCCTGCTCGATCTCGGCTACGTCGCCTTCTACGCGGTCGGCGCCTACGGCTACGCCCTGCTCGCCAAGCATCTCGGGATCGGTTTCTGGGCCGCGCTGCCGCTGACCGGGATCTGCTCCGCGGTCTGGGGCATCATCCTCGGCTTCCCGGTGCTCCGGCTGCGCGGCGACTACCTCGCGATCGTCACGCTCGCGTTCGGCGAGATCATCCGCATCGTGCTGCTGAACTGGGTCGGGCTCACCGGCGGGCCGAACGGCATGAGCGGCATCCCGCGCCCGTCCTTCTTCGGCCTGCCCTTCTCCATGGCCGGCGGCGAGGGCACGTTCGCCGGTTTCTTCGGCCTCGAACCCTCGCCGCTGCATCGCATCATCTTCCTCTACTACCTGATCCTGGCGCTTGCGCTGGTGACCAACTTCGTCACCATCCGCCTGCGCCGCCACCCGATCGGCCGCGCCTGGGAGGCCTTGCGCGAGGACGAGGTCGCGTCGCGCGCGCTCGGCCTCTCGGTGGTGGCGGTGAAGCTCACCGCCTTCGCGACCGGCGCGCTGTTCGGCGGCTTCGCCGGCGCCTTCTTCGCCACGCGCCAGGGCTTCATCAGCCCCGAGAGCTTCACCTTCATCGAGAGCGCCTTGATCCTCGCGATCGTCGTGCTCGGCGGCATGGGCAGCCAGATCGGGGTCGCCACGGCCGCGGTGGTGATGATCGGCGGGTTCGAGCTGTTCCGCGACCTCGAACAGTTCCGCATGCTGGTGTTCGGCCTGGCGATGGTGGCGATCATGGTGTGGCGCCCGCGCGGGCTCGTGTCGTCGCGCGAGCCCTCGGTCGCGCTCGGCGCGCGCAGGATGGTCGGCGCCGAGCACGTGGCGGAGGGACGCGGATGAGCGCGCCCGATCCGATCCTGGTCGTCGAGAACCTCACCATGCGCTTCGGCGGCCTGGTCGCGATCGACGCGCTGAGCTTCGAGGCTGGGCGCGGCGACATCACCGCCATCATCGGCCCGAACGGCGCGGGCAAGACCACGGTGTTCAACTGCCTCACCGGCTTCTACCGCCCGACCGGCGGCAGCATCGTCGTCCGCCATGCGGACGGCACGCAGTATGCGCTGCACCGGCTGGTGCAGCATCGCATCGCCAAGCGTGCGCGCGTCGCCCGCACCTTCCAGAACATCCGCCTGTTCGGCGGCATGACCGTGCTCGAGAACCTGATGGTCGCGCAGCACAACCGGCTGATGGGCGAAGGCGGGCGCACGCCCTTCGCGCTGATGGGGTTCGGGCCGTTCCGGAAGCGCGAGGCGGCAGCGGTCGAGCGCGCGCGCGCCTGGCTCGATCGCGTCGGGCTCACCCCGCGCGCCGACGACCCGGCCGCCTCGCTGCCCTACGGCGCGCAGCGGCGGCTCGAGATCGCGCGCGCGATGTGCATGGAGCCCGTGATCCTCTGCCTCGATGAGCCCGCCGCCGGGCTCAATCCGCGCGAGAGCGAGGAGCTCAACGACCTGCTGCGCTCGATCAAGGCCGAGGGCATCTCGATCCTGCTGATCGAGCACGACATGAGCGTGGTGATGCGGATCAGCGACCGTGTCGTCGTGCTCGACTACGGCCAGAAGATCGCCGACGGACCGCCCGACGCGGTGCGCGACGATCCGAAGGTGATCGCCGCCTATCTCGGCGTCGAGGAGGAGGAGGCGCTGGCGGTGGACGCGGCGCTGCACCGGGAGTGAGTGCCGCGGCCAACGGCGCGATGCTGGCGGTCGAGGACGTCACCACCGCCTATGGCGCGATCGTCGCGCTGCGCGGCGTGTCGCTGACGGTCGGGCACGGCGAGATCGTCACGCTGATCGGCGCGAACGGCGCCGGCAAGTCGACCCTGATGATGACGATCTGCGGCAGCCCCGCCCCGCGCGAGGGCCGCGTGCTGCTGGAGGGACGCGACATCACCGGCTGGCCCACGCATCTGATCATGCGCCAGGGGCTGGCGCACGCGCCCGAGGGACGGCGCATCTTCCCGCGCATGACCGTGCTGGAGAATCTCCGCATGGGCGCGGAGGTGCTGAACGGCGCGCATTTCGACCAGGACCTGGAGAAGGTCTGCGCGCTGTTCCCGCGCCTGAAGGAGCGGCTCGGCCAGCGCGGCGGCACGCTCTCGGGCGGCGAGCAGCAGATGCTGGCGATCGCGCGCGCGCTGATGAGCCGGCCCCGCCTGCTGCTGCTCGACGAGCCCTCGCTCGGCCTCGCGCCGATGGTGGTGCGGCAGATCTTCGCCGCGATCCGCGACCTCAACCGCGAGACCGGCCTGACCGTGCTGCTGGTCGAGCAGAACGCCTATCACGCGCTCCGGCTCGCCCATCGCGGCTATGTGCTGGTGAACGGGCGGATCACCATGACGGGCACCGGCGCCGAACTGCTCGCGCGGCCGGAGGTGCGGGCGGCCTATCTGGAGGGCGGGCGGGCCTGAGCCGGGGGGCCCGCCGGCGCATTTCCCCCTTTCCCGCCGGCCGTCCGCTTCACTACGCTGGGGCACCGGCCGCCTTCCGCGGCCAGGGACATCGTACGGAGGGAGACTTCCATGTTCAGAAGGACGCTGGTGGCGGCCGCCGGGGCGGTCGCGCTGGTGGCTGGCAGCGGGCCCGCCCAGGCGCAGCTCCGCATCGCGACGGTCGGGCCGATGACCGGCCAGTACGCGGCTTTCGGCGCGCAGATGCGCGCGGGCGCCGAGCAGGCGGTCGCCGACATCAATGCCGCGGGCGGCGTGCTCGGCCAGCAGCTGGTGCTGGAGATCGGCGACGATGCCTGCGACCCGCGCCAGGCCGTCTCGGTCGCGAACCAGCTCACCGGCCGCGGCGTGCGTTTCGTCGCCGGGCATTTCTGCTCGGGCAGCTCGATCCCGGCCTCGAAGGTCTATCTCGAGGAGGGCGTGCTGCAGATCAGCCCCGCCAGCACCAACCCGCGCTTCACCGACGAGGGCGGCTGGAACACCTTCCGCGTCTGCGGCCGCGACGACCAGCAGGGCATCGTCGCCGGCACCTTCATCGCGCGCAACTTCCCCGGCCGGAAGGTGGCGATCCTCCATGACAACTCGGCCTACGGGAAGGGCCTCGCCGACGAGACCAAGAAGGCGATGAATGCCGCCGGCATGCAGGAGACGCTGTATCTCGCCTATGTCGCCGGCGAGCGCGACTACTCGGCGATCGTCAGCCGCCTGCAGCAGGCGGGCATCGATGTCGTCTATTTCGGCGGCTACCACACCGAGGCCGGGCTGATCGTGCGGCAGATGCGCGAGCGGGGCCTGCGCGCGGTGGCGATCGGCGGCGACGCACTGGTGACCAACGAGTACTGGCAGATCACGGGTGCTGCGGGCGAGGGCACGCTGATGACCTTCTCGTCGGATCCGCGCAAGCGCCCGGCCGCGGCCGACGTGGTGGCGAAGTTCCGCGCCCGCAACATCGACCCCGAGGGCTACGTGCTCTACACCTATGCCGCGATCCAGATCTGGGCCGAGGCGGCGAAGAAGGCGAACTCGACCGATCCGCGCCGGATCGCCGAGGTGCTGAAGGCGCAGGGGCCGTGGAACAGCGTGCTCGGCCAGACCACCTTCGACGCCAAGGGTGACCCGACCGTGCCGGACTACGTGTTCTATGTCTGGCGCGGCGGCAGCTACGCCGAGATGTGAGCCTGGCGCGCCGGTCGTTGCCGACCGGTGCCGCGGCGTGTAGCGAGGCGGGGCCCGGGATCCTTCCCGGGCCCCGTTTCGTTGCGGATACGGAGGGATCGTCGCCCCGATGGTGCTGCTCAGGCTCTGGCGCGGCGAGCTGCCGTTCGAACAGACCTTCTGGACCTGGGGCGTGCTGGTGGCGCTGGTGGTGAACATCTCGACCACCGCCGGCACGTTCTATCTGATCTCCGTGGATCAGCCGTTCTGGGCCTTCTTCGTCGGCTACGTGATGTCGATCCCGTACAACGTGTACGTGCTGGTGGCGATCTGGCGGTCGGCGGCGCGGTCGCAGGAGACGCCGCAGGCGGTGCTGGTGACGCGGATCATCGCGGTCGTGTGGCTGACGCTCCTGAGCATCACCTGACGCCGCGCGCGCCCCGGCATGCCGGGCGGAGGCGCAGGTGGTGCCGACACGCGGATTTGAACCGCGGACCTACTGATTACGAATCAGTTGCTCTACCGCTGAGCTATGTCGGCGCGCCCGGGACCGCGCGGCGTTCTACGACCCCGCGCCCGCCGGCGCAAGCGCCGCGGCCGTGCGTGCCGCGCCCCAGACATCCCCCGGCGGCCCCTTGCGGATCGCGGCGAGCAGCGTGCGCACCTCCTGGCGCGCGGCCACATGGCTCATCGACAGCCCGCCGGCGATGCCCGCCTCCTTCAGGTCCATCAGCGTCAGCCCCTGGAGGTAGAGCTCGCGGAAGATCACCCGCTCGCCGAAGCCGCGCACGGTGCGGAAGCCGATCCGCTTCGCCAGCGCCTCCAGCGTGGCGCCGACATCGCGCTTGTTGCGCGCCTCGGCCGACCCCAGCCGGTTGCGCATCACGATCCAGTCGAGCCGCCCGCGGTCGCGCGCGAAACGGGCCTTGCGCGCCTCCCACACCATCTCGCTGTAGACCGAGGGGCTGACCACGCGATGGTCGTCGGGATCGACCGTCGCCAGCATCGAGAAATCGACGAAGCTGTCGTTGATCGGCGTGATCAGCGTGTCCGCGAGCGCATGCCCCGCGCGGCTCAGCGGCGTGTCGGCGCCGGGACAGTCGATCACCAGGAACTCGGCGCCGGCGAGGGCCGCGATCGCCGCGGCGAGCGCCGCCTGATCCTCCTCCGCCGCCGTGGTGCGGCTCTCGGCGCGGCTTGCTTGCACGGCGCGCACCTCGGGCTGCGGCAGCGCGATGCCGCGCGCCTTGCTGAACGCGGCGCGCGCCTCCAGGTGGCGCAGCAGCGTGCCCTGGCGCGCGTCGAGATCGATCGCGGCGACGCGATAGCCCTCGCGCATCAGCTCGACGATGATGTGCATGGCCGCGGTCGACTTGCCCGACCCGCCCTTCTCGTTGCCGAGCACCACGACATGCGGCCGCTGCTCGACCGCGATCCGCTGCATCCCCGTCATGGCCGCCGGGATACAGGCCGACTCGGCAGGGCTCAAAGCCCGGGAATGGGCGCGGGCA
Source organism: uncultured Elioraea sp. (assembly GCA_937995555.1). Classification (GTDB taxonomy): domain Bacteria; phylum Pseudomonadota; class Alphaproteobacteria; order Acetobacterales; family Acetobacteraceae; genus Elioraea. The sequence goes on along the minus strand of CALKJX010000032.1, from coordinate 160 downwards.
GAGCGAGGCGTGGCGCGAGCGCCGCCGCCTCGCCCCAGCGCAGCGAGCCCACCGTGCCGCAATTGGTGCAGGCGGGCGTCCACTCGGGCTGGGAGGCGCCGCAGGCGGTGCAGGTCCATTCCGGCTCGGCCGGCGCGGTGGCGGCGTCGCGCCAATGCGC
>CALKJX010000031.1 GCA_937995555.1 uncultured Elioraea sp. | reverse complement strand
CACCCCCTCCGCCATGGATGCAACGCCCGGCACCGTGCATCCTCTGCGAGCCGAAAGCCTGCCCGATGAGCGATCACGACCAGTACAGCGACGACCTGCTGCGCGCGATCCTGCGCGAGATGCGCGTCATCGCCATGGTCGGCGCCAGTCCCGACTGGAACCGGCCCAGCTTCTTCGCCATGAAGTATCTCCAGGCCAAGGGCTACCGGGTCATCCCGGTCAATCCGCGCGCGGCCGGGCAGACCATTCTCGGCGAGATCGCTTATCCCGACCTCGCCTCGCTGCCGGTCACGCCCGACATGGTGGACATCTTCCGCAACGCGGAGGCGGCGGGCCCGCTCACCGACCAGGCGATCGCGCTCGGCGCCAAGGTCGTGTGGATGCAGCTCGGCGTGCGCAACGACGCGGCCGCCGCCCGGGCCGAGGCCGCCGGGCTGCGCGTGATCATGAACCGCTGCCCCAAGATCGAGTACATGCGCCTGTTCGGCGAGCTCGGCTGGCAGGGCATCGACACCCGGGTGCTGACCAGCCGGCGCCGCCCGCCCCCTCGCGCCACCCGGAAACTGATGTGACCCGATGACAGAACCCCGCAGCTTCGGCTTCGAGACCCGCGCGATCCACGCCGGCGCCGCGCCCGATCCGGCGACCGGCGCGCGCGCCACCCCGATCTACCAGACCACCAGCTTCGTGTTCGACGACGCCGACCATGCGGCGACGCTGTTCAACCTCCAGCAGGCGGGCTTCATCTACTCCCGCCTGACCAACCCGACGGTGTCGGTGCTCGAGGAGCGGCTGGCGAGCCTGGAGGGCGGGCGCGGCGCGATCGCCACCTCCTCCGGCCACGCCGCACAGCTCGTCGCGCTGTTTCCGCTGATGCGGCCGGGCGACGAGATCGTCGCCGCACGCCAGCTCTACGGCGGCTCGCTGAACCAGATGGGCAATGCGTTCAAGCGCGCCTTCGGCTGGATCACGCGGTTCGTGGACGCGACCGACCCCGCCGGCGTGCGCGCCGCCGTGACGGAGAGGACGCGCGCGATCTTCGTCGAGAGCTTGGCGAACCCCGGCGGCATCGTCATCGACCTGCGCGCGATCGCCGAGATCGCCGATGCGGCCGGCGTGCCGCTGATCGTCGACAACACCCTCGCCACGCCCTGGCTCTGCCGGCCGATCGAGCACGGCGCGACGCTGGTCGTGCATTCGACGACCAAGTTCCTGTCCGGCAACGGCACCTCGATCGGCGGCGCGGTGGTGGACAGCGGCCGTTTCGACTGGAGCCGCAGCGGCCGCTTTCCGGCCCTCGCCGAGCCCGAGCACGGCTATCACGGGCTGCGCTTCCACGAGACCTTCGGCGACCTCGCCTTCTCGGTCTATGGCCACGCGGTGGGCTTGCGCGATCTCGGCCCGTCGCAGGCGCCGCTCAACGCGTTCCTGACGCTTGCCGGCATCGAGACCCTGCCGTTGCGCATGGAACGGCACTGCGCCAATGCGCTTGCGGTCGCGCAATGGCTGGAGCGGCACCCGAAGGTGGCCTGGGTCAGCTACGCCGGCCTGCCCTCCAGCCCGTTCCACGCGCTGGCGCGACGCTACCTGCCGCGCGGCGCCGGGGCGGTGTTCACCTTCGGCCTCAAGGGCGGCTACGAGGCCGGTATTCGAGTGGTGGAGGGCGTCGAACTGATCAGCCACCTCGCCAACATCGGCGATTGCCGGACGCTGATCATCCATCCGGCCTCGACCACGCACCGCCAGCTCAGCCCCGACCAGCAAGTCGCGGCCGGCGCCGGGCCGGAGGTGGTGCGGCTGTCGATCGGCCTGGAGAGTGTCGCCGACATCATCGCCGACCTGGAGCACGCGCTCGCGCACCTGCCGTGACGCGATCGGCCGTCGGTCAGACCAGCCCGAGGCCACGCGCCAGGACGACCGCGATCGCCGCGGGCAACAGCACGCGCAGGCTCCATTGCCAGAGCCGGCCGGTGGTTCCGCCGAGCCCCGCCTCGGCCAGCGCCTCTTCGCGTGGCCAGCACCAGCCGGCGACCAGCGCGATCGCGATCCCGGACAGCGGCAGCAGCATGTCGGAGGCGACGTGGTCGAGCCGGTCGAGGAACGGCCCCTCGCCCGGCAGACGGGGCGCGAGCACGCCGAAGCCGAGCGCTGACGGCAGACCGAGCACGAGCGCGCCGACCGCCACGGCAAGCGCCGCCGGCGGCCGCCGCCACCGCAGCCGCGCCACCAGCAGGGCTACCGGCACCTCGATCAGCGACACGAGCGAGGTCAGCGCCGCAATCGACAGCAGCAGGAAGAACGCCGCCGCCACGATCCGCCCGGCCGGCATGGCCGCGAACACCTCCGGCAGCACGGTGAACACCAGCGTCGTGCCCTGGGCCGGATCGAACCCGTAGGTGAACACGGCCGGGAAGATCATCAGCCCCGCCACCAGCGAGACGGCGGTGTCGCCGAGCGCGATCACCAGCGCCGACGGCGGCAATCGCTGGGCGCGCGGCAGGTAGCCGCCATAGGTGACCAGGATGCCCATGGCGAGGCCGATCGAGAAGAACGCCTGCCCGACTGCGGCGAGCCAGGTGCGCGGGCGCGCGAGCGCCGCCCAGTCGGGGCGGAACAGGAAGCCGAGCGCACGCGCCGCGCCGTCCATGCTCAGTCCGTGCAGCGCGAGCCCGACCAGCAGCAGGAAGAACAGCGGCATCAGGATCGCACTCGCCCGCTCGATCCCGCCGGCGATGCCGAGCGCGACGACGACCGTGCCCGCCACGACCACGAGAGCTGGCCAGAGCAGCGCCTGCGCCGGATCGGCGAGCATGGCACCGAGCCGCGCGGCGTGATCGACGGTGCCGGGCGGGTCCAAGCCGTGCACGCTGACATGCCAGAGGTAATTCGCCACCCAGCCGGCCACGACCGGGTAGTAGCCGAGGATGGCGACACAGGCGGCGATGCCGGGCCAGCCGGCCCAGCGCCAGGGACGGCCGGGGGCGGCGCGGGCGAAGGCCGTGACCGGATCGGTGTGGCTCGCGCGACCGATCGCGAGTTCGGCGATCAGCAGCGGCACACCGATCGCCAGCACGCACACGAGATAGGCCAGCACGAAGGCCCCGCCGCCGTTCTCGCCCGCCACGTAGGAGAAGCGCCACACGTTGCCGAGCCCGACCGCGGCGCCGAGCGCG
>CALKJX010000030.1 GCA_937995555.1 uncultured Elioraea sp. | reverse complement strand
ACCGGCAAGGTGACCGGCACGATCCGCTGCCACCGCCTGATGGTCGAGGAGGGCGCGCAGGTCTCGGGCAAGATCGAGATGATCCCCGCTCCGACCGCCGCCGCACCGGCCCGCGCAGCGGCCGCCCCCGCGCCGGAGGCTGCTGCCGCGCCGCCGGTACCGCCCGAGCCCGTCTACGCCCGCACCTGACCGGCCCGGCCGGATCGGGAGCGCGCCACCGCTGCCCATGGCCGCCTCTGCCCCTGCGGCCCTCGCGCTGATGGCGGGGGTTGTTGTCCTGATCGGGTGCGCCGGCTCTCAACCCGAGCGCGAGCAGGCTGCGCTTGACCACGCGCTGAGAGATATGGCGGCCGCCCAGGCCGGGCTGGAAGCGATGCGCCGGGGTGTGGCGCCGCATGAGGTGACGCCGCGGCCCGTCGTGCCCAGTGCGGCACGGTCGGGCAGCCTCCGGTCGCCGCGCGCGGCCGGTGAGCTTGCCGGCCTGACCGGCGGCGAACTCCGCGCCGTGATGGGCGATCCCGATCTCGTGCGTGACGAGGGCGAGGCGCAGGCCTGGCTCTATCGCGGCCCGTCCTGCCTGCTCGACGTCTTCCTCGAGGGCGCGCGCGAACCGCGCGTGGTGCTGGCGACCGCGCGTGCGGCCGGACTCGACCGCGTGCCGGAGGAGGTGTGCCTGCGCGCGCTGTCGCGCGCGCGGGCGCGGCTGTGGTGAACCGCGCTCACGCGAGCGCGTAATCGGCCTCCGCCGTGTAGTGCGCCTGGTCGCGCGCGAGGTGCGACGAGAACAGCGTGAACCGCTCCACCGGCAGCGGAGGCGCACGGAACAGCCCGTGCGCGCGCAGGAAATCGCCGAGCTTCACCGGGTCGGGATTGTCGAGCCGCGCGAGCGTGACGTGCGGGGTGAAGCGCCGCCGCTCCGGCTCGCAGCCGGCGCGCACCACCGCGCTCTCCACCTTGGCGCGCAGGTGTTCGAGCTCCGGGTTCTTCTCAACACCCACCCAGAGCGCGTTCGCCCGGCCGCGCGATTCGAACGTCCCTACGCCCGCCAGCGTGAGATCAAAGCCGCGCGCGGTGATCCCCGAGAGGCTCGCGTCGATGTCGTCGGCGCGGCCATTGTCGACCTCGCCGATGAACCGCAGCGTCAGATGGTAGTTCTCCGGCGGCACCCATTTCGCGCCGCCGAACCGGTGCGCCACCATCAGCTTCAGCCGCTCGCGCAGCTCCGCCGGCAGGGCAAGGGCCACGAACAGACGCACCACGTCACGACCTCGCCTTCGCGATCAGCCGCTCGACCGCGGGCAGGATGCGCTCGACCATCAGCGCCACCCCGCGCGCGTTGGGGTGGATCCCGTCCGGCTGGTTGAGCGCCGGCTCGGCCGCCACGCCGTCCAGGAAGAACGGATAGAACACGACGTCGTGCTCGCGGGCGAGACGCTCGAAGGCGCCGCGGAACGCCTTGCCGTACTCGGCGCCGAGATTGGGCGGGGCGAGCATCCCGGCCAGCAGCGCCGGCACGTTGCGCTCGGCCAGCCGGCGCAGGATCGCGTCCAGATTGGCGTAGGTCGCCTCGGGCGGGATCGCCCGCAGCCCGTCATTGCCTCCCAGCGCGACGATCGCGACATCCGGCCGGTCGGCGAGCGCCCAGTCGAGTCGCGCCCGCCCACCCGCGGTCGTGTCGCCCGAGACCCCGCCATCCAGCACGCGCGCGGGGATGCCCTTGCCCCGCAGCGCGGCTTCGAGCTGGGCGACGAACCCCTCCGACCGCGCGAGCCCGTAGCCAGCGGTCAGGCTGTCGCCGAGGGCGAGAATCCGCACCTCGCGCGCCTCGGCCCGCCCTGACATGGGCGTGAGAAGAGCGGCCGAGGCCCGCGCCAGCGCTTTCCGCCGGCCGAGCCCCAGGCCATATCCCTGCTGAGTTCTGGAGGATGTTCCCGACATGGACGCCATGGTTCACCCGGCTCGGGCCGGCGGCGATTCCCTGATCGACGTGCGCAACCTGCAGTTTACGGTGGCGTCGCAGGCGGGTGAGGTCAACATCCTCCGCGGCATCACGTTGTCGGTGGCCGGGGGCGAGGCGGTCGGCGTGGTCGGCCCCTCGGGCTCGGGCAAGTCCACCCTGATGATGCTGCTGGGCGGGCTCGACCGGCCCACCGGCGGCACGGTGCGGGTCGCCGGCCACGATCTCGGCACGCTCGACGAGGACGCGCTCGCCCGGTTCCGGCGCGACCATGTCGGCATCGTATTCCAGTCCTTCCATCTCGTGCCGACGATGACAGCGGAGGAGAACGTCGCGATCCCGCTCGAATTCGCGGGCGTGCGCGATGCCTTCGGGCGCGCGCGCGCTGCATTGGAGAGCGTGGGGCTCGGCCACCGCATCCGCCACTATCCAGCCCAGCTCTCGGGCGGCGAGCAGCAGCGGGTGGCCCTCGCCCGCGCCTTCGTCGCCGAGCCCGCGATCATCCTCGCCGACGAGCCGACCGGAAACCTGGACCAAGCCACCGGCGCGCAGGTGATCGAGCTGCTGTTCGGGCTGCGCGCGCGCCATGGCACCACGCTGGTGCTGATCACCCATGACCCCGATCTCGCGCATCGCTGCGGGCGGATCGTCTCGCTCGCCGACGGGCGCGTGGTCTCGGACCGCCCGGCGCTCCCCGAGGCGGCCTGATGGAGGGCACGCTCGCCCCGCCCCGCCTGGCCGTCGCGACCAGGGGCGGGCAGGCATCGGTGTTCGCGACCGCGTGGCGGCTGGCGCTCAGGGAACTGCGCGGCGGCACGCGGGGCCTGCGCATCGTGATCGCCTGCCTGGCCCTCGGCGTCGCTGCGATCGCCGGCGTCGGCACGCTCGCGAGCGCGGTCAACGAGGGGCTGCGTGCGGACGGGCGGCGCATCCTCGGCGGGGATCTCGAGATCTCCACCGGCAACCGGCCGATCCCGGCGAATGTCCTGGACTGGATCGCCGCACGCGGCGGGCGGGTCGCCGAGGTGGTCGAGATGCGCTCGATGCTGGTGGTCGAGGACGGCGCGCGCGACCGCATGCTGGTCGAACTGAAGGCCGTCGGACCGGCCTATCCGCTGTACGGCACCGCGCGGATCGCAGGCGCCCCGGATTTCGCCGCCGCGCTCGCGGCGCGGGACGGCGTGCCTGGGGTCGCCGTCGAGCCGATAGTGATGGAGCGGCTCGGGCTCTCCCCCGGCCAGCGCGTGCGGGTCGGCGATGCGAGCTTCGTCGTCGCCGGCGCGATCGCCGAGGAACCCGACCGGGTGGCGCGGCCGACCGTGTTCGGCCCGCGCGCCATGATCGGCCTCGACGCGTTGGAGGCGACCGGCCTCGTCCAGCCCGGGAGCCTCGTCCAGTTCGACTATCGCGTGCGCCTGCCGGACGGCGGGGATGCGCGCGCCTTCATCGCGAGCCTCCGCGCGACCTTCCCCGAGGGCGGCTGGCGCATCCGCAGCTCTGCGGAAGCCGCACCCGGCGTGATCCGCTTCGTCGAGCAGACCGCGCTGTTCCTCACCCTGGTCGGGCTCACCGCGCTGCTGGTCGGCGGCATCGGCGTTGTCAACGGCGTGCAGGCGTGGCTGGAGAGCCGCCGGCGCACCATCGCGACCCTGAAATGCCTCGGCGCCCCGGCGGCGACCGTATTCGCGACCTACGCGATCCAGTTGGCCGCGATCGCGGCCCTGGGGATCGCGATCGGGCTCGTCGTCGGCACAGGCGCGCCGTGGCTGGGCGCGACCCTGCTCGCGGACGTGCTGCCGGTGCCGCCGCGCTTCGGGCTCTATCCGGCGCCGCTCGGGCTCGCCGCGGTGTTCGGGCTGCTCACGGCCGCGACTTTCGCGCTGTGGCCGCTCGCGCGCGCCCGCGAGATCCCCGGCGTCGCTCTCTTCCGCGACGACGTCGCGCAGGTGCGCGCGCGGCCGCGCGCCTGGGTGATCGCGGCCAATGTGGCGCTCGCCGCCGCGCTGGTCGGGCTGGTCGTGGCGGTGGCGCAGGACCGCCGGTTCGCCGCCGCGTTCTGTGGCGCCGCTGTCGTCACGCTGGTGCTGTTCCGCCTCGGCGGCTGGATGGTGAAGCGCGCGGCGGCGGCCGCGCCACGCCACCTGCCGCCCGCACTCCGGCTCGGGCTCGCCAACCTGCACCGGCCGGGCTCGGCCACCGCGCTGATGCTCATTTCATTGGGGCTCGGGCTCTCGACCCTCGCCTCGGTGGCGATGATCCAGGGCAACCTCCAGCGCCAGGTGGGCGAGCGCCTGCCCGAGCGGGCACCTGCCTTCTTCTTCATCGACATCCAGAACGACCAGGTGGCGCGGTTCGACGAGATCGCCGGCGCCATCCCAGGCGTGGGCGGGGTCGCACGCGTGCCCTCCTTGCGCGCGCGCATCGTCGCCGTGAACGGCACGCCGGCCGAGCAGGTGCAGGCGAGCGAAGACACGGCCTGGGCGCTGCGCGGCGATCGCGGGCTCACCTATGCCGCGACGCCGCCCGAGGGGACGCGGCTGGCGGCCGGCTCCTGGTGGGCGCCCGACTACCGGGGCGAGCCGCTGGTCTCGTTCGATGCGCGGCTCGCCCATGGCTGGGGCATCGGCGTCGGCGACCGGCTGACGATCAACGTGCTCGGCCGCGATCTCGATCTCCGGATCGCCAGCCTGCGCGTGATCGACTGGCGCAGCTTCGGGCTGAACTTCACCCTGATCGCCTCGCCCGGGCTGCTGGAGGCCGCGCCGCACACGCATATCGCCACCGTGCATGCGCTGCCCTCTGCCGAGGCGGCACTGATGCGCGCGGTCACCGACGCCTTGCCGAACGTCTCGGCGATCCGGGTGCGCGACGCGCTCGACTCGGTGAACCGGCTGCTCGGGCGGATCGGCGATGCGCTCTCCTCGACCGGGGGCATCACGCTCCTGTCGGGCGCGCTGGTGCTCGCCGGGGCGATCGCGGCCGGCCGGCGGCAGCGCATCCGCGACGCGGTGGTGCTGAAGACGCTGGGCGCGACTCGCCGACAGATCCTCGCCGCCTACCTGGTGGAGTTCGGCATCCTCGGCGCCGCCGCGGGGCTGCTTGCCGCCGCGGTCGGCTCGGCCGCGTCCTGGGCGGTGACGACCTATGTGATGCGCGCCGATTGGGCGTTCCTGCCCGGCACGCTCGGCGCGACGATCCTCGCCTGCATCGCGCTCACCATCGCGTTCGGCTGGCTCGGCACTTCGGCGGCGCTTCGGGCCAAGCCGGCGCCACTGCTGCGGGCGGAGTAGACCGCCCTGCTCCCGATTTCATTTGATTCCTGACCCGGCCCGCCCATATCTCGCACCGTCTGGCTTCAACCCACGGGAGGTTGTCTCAAACCATGGCCTGGACTCCGGAAACCCGCGCCTATGGCGCAACGCAGACGGTACCGTCCGCCGGCGTGGACGCCGCGCGGCTGGATACCGGCCTTCGGAAGTACCTGCTCGGCGTCTACAACTACATGGCGTCGGGCCTGCTGCTGACCGGCATCATCGCGCTGCTGTTCGCGACCACGCCGGCGCTGCTGTCGCTGCTCTACGCCCCGGTGCAGACCCCGGCGGGCATCGTGCGTCAGCCGACCATCCTCGCCTGGGTGGCGATGCTGAGCCCGCTCGCCTTCATCCTCGTGCTGAGCTTCGGCATCAACAAGCTGTCGAAGACGGCCGCGCAGGGTCTGTTCTGGCTGTTCGCCGGGACGATGGGCCTCAGCCTGACGAACATCTTCCTGGTGTTCACCGGCGAGAGCGTCGCGCGCGTGTTCTTCATCACCGCCGGCACCTTCGCGGCGATGAGCATCTGGGGCTACACCACCCAGCGCGACCTCTCCAAGATGGGCTCGTTCCTCATCATGGGCCTGATCGGGATCATCATCGCGAGCGTGGTGAACATGTTCCTCGCCTCATCGGCGCTGCAGTTCGCGATCAGCGTGATCGGCGTGCTCGTGTTCGTCGGCCTGACCGCCTGGGACACCCAGCGGATCAAGAACGACTACATCCAGCACGCCTATGCCGAGGGCACCGAGATCGCCGGAAAGCGCACCGTGATGGACGCGCTGGCGCTCTACCTGAACTTCATCAACCTGTTCATGATGCTGCTCCAGCTCTTCGGCCAGCGGAACGAGTAACCCGTCCGGCAGGCTGAGCGATCATGGGCCCGGGGAGCGATCCCCGGGCCCTTCCGTCTGTCATGCCGGGCGCGGCTGGGTGCTCGCGCTCCCGATCTTCGCCTCGCGCAGCCGCGAGGGCCTGAGCTCGCCCTTGCTCTCCAGGATCGGATGCGCGACCGCGGTCAGATGCGCCACCACCCGCTTGAGGTCGCGCAGGATGTCGAGATGCATCGACGAGGTCTCGATGGAGGCGAGCGTGCCCTCGCGCAGCCTGCGCAGATGGTTCTCCGTCGCCTCGCGCTCGATCGCGCGCACCCGCTCCTTCGCCTCGACGAGCTGGCGCGCCATCTCGGCATCGCGCGTGACGAACACCGCGACCGCGAGGCGGAGCTGCTCGACCGCGAGCTGGTGCAGGCGCTTGATCTCGCTCCATCCCTCCTCCGAGAACGAGACGCGCAGCCGATGCTTCTTCGCCGCGAGCTCGAGCAGCGTCTTGTCGATGATGTCGCCGACATGTTCGAGATTGGTGGTGAACAGGATCAGGTCGAAGGCCTGACGCGACTGCTCCTCGCTGAGCGGCCGTCGTGTGAGCCGCGTGAGGTAGAGCTTGACCTCCTCCTGCGCCCGATCGACTTCGGCATCGAGCCGCTTTATCGCCTCGCGCCGTGCTGCATGTGCCTGCTCGAAGGGCAGGATCGCCTCGCGCAGCATCACCTCGACGGTGTCGGCAAGCCGCATGACCTCGCGCGTGGCGGCAGACAGCGCCACGTTCGGCCGATCCAGCGCCTCCTCGTCGAGATGGCCGATCGGCTGCGTCCCCGGCGCGGGCAGCGGGTCGGGCAGCACCCGCTGCAACAGCCTCGCGGCCGGCCCGGTCAGCGGGAGGAACGCGAGCGCGAGCAGGAGATTGAACAGCGTATGCCCGTTCGCGGCTTGGCGCGCGACATCCGGGTCGATCAGCGCCATCAGTGCCGCGGCGTGACTGACGAACGGGAGCGCGGCGAGCGCGCCCAGCGTGCGGAACATCAGGTTGCCGACCAGCATCCGCCGCACCGCCGGCGGGGCACGCAGGTTCACGCCGAGCGGAATGAATCCCGAGCCGACATTCGCCCCCAGCACGAGGGTGATGGCGAGTGTCGCGTCAAGCACGCCGGCGAGGGCGAGCGAGATGAACAGCAGCACCGCCGCGACCGAGGAATGCACCAGCCAGGTCAGGATCGCCGCGATCGCGAGCGCGAGCAGAGGCTCGCCGCCGAGATGCGCCAGAACCTCGATCAGCAGCCAGTTGTCGCGCAGCGGCTGCGAGGCCGTCACGATCAACCCGAGGGCGAGGATCATCAGCCCGAGCCCGATCGCCACCCGGCCGAGCTGCTTCACGATCGCATTCTCCGAGATCATGAAGGCGAGCGTGCCCGCCAGCACCAGGGCCGGGATCAGCGGGCGCGGATCGAACGACATCGCCTGCACCACCAGCGTCGAGCCGATATCGGCGCCGAGCAGCACCGC
>CALKJX010000029.1 GCA_937995555.1 uncultured Elioraea sp. | reverse complement strand
CTGCGCCCGATACCGGGCTTGGCGTCATGATCTGCCGGAGTCCAAGGGGGAGAACCAGCCACCCTGCATCATTTGACTTCCCGCCCCCGCCTCCCCAGACTCGAGCTCTTTCGCAACCCACCGCCCGGAACCCACCACCCGGAGAGGATCGTAGAGCCACCGTGATCACGCCCCTGATGCCGACCTACAACCGCGCCGACCTCGCCTTCGCGCGGGGCGAGGGTGCGCGTCTGTGGACGGACGACGGGCGACGCTTCCTCGATTTCGGCTCGGGCATCGCCACCTCCTCGCTCGGCCACGCCCATCCCCACCTGGTGCGCACCATCGCCGACCAGGCGGCCCGGGTGATGCACGTCTCCAACCTCTACCGCATCCCCGAGGCCGAGCGGCTGGCCGCGCGCCACGTCGCCGCCTCCTTCGCCGACAGCGTGTTCTTCTGCAACTCGGGCGCCGAGGCGAACGAGGGCATGGTCAAGGCCATGCGCAAGACCATGGCCGAGACCGGAAGGCCCGAACGCTTCCGCATCATCACCTTCGAGGGCGCGTTCCACGGCCGCACCCTCGCCATGCTCGCCGCCACCGGCAACCCGAAATACCTCGAAGGCTTCGGCCCGAAGGTCGACGGTTTCGACCAGGTGCCGTTCGGCAACATGAACGCGGTGCGCGACGCGATCGGCCCGGCCACCGCCGGCATCCTGATCGAGCCGGTGCAGGGCGAGGGCGGCGTCCGCCCGGCCGAGCTCCGCTTCCTGCGCGAGCTGCGCGCGATGTGCGACGAGTACGGCCTCCTGCTCGGGCTCGACGAGGTGCAGATCGGCATGGGCCGCTCCGGCAGGCTCTGGGCGCATCAGTGGGCGGGGATCGAGCCCGACGTGATGTCCTCGGCCAAGGGCATCGGCGGCGGCTTCCCGCTCGGCGCGATCCTGGCCAAGGAGCATGTGGCGAGGCACCTGAAGCCCGGCACCCACGGCACCACCTATGGCGGCAACCCGCTCGCCTGCGCCGCCGGCAACGCGGTGCTGGACGTGATCCTCGCCCCCGGCTTCCTTGACGGCGTCGATCGCGTCGCGCGCCATCTGTGGCGGGCCCTGCTCGCGTTGCAGGACCGCCACCCCGACCTGATCGAGGACGTGCGCGGCGCGGGCCTGCTGCTCGGCATCAAGCTGCGCGAGCCGCTCGTCAACATCGACGCCCAGGCGGCGGCGGTGGCCGAGGGGCTGCTGACGGTCGCGGCCGGGATGAACGTGCTGCGGCTCGCCCCGCCGCTGATCATCACCGAGGCCGAGGCCGACGAGGCGGTGGATCTGCTCGACCGGGCGCTCCGGCGCGCCAAGGCCGCGCTGGCCCCGGCCAAGGCGGCGGAATGAGCGCGCAGGCGGCGGTGAGGCTGACCCCGCGGCGCGGCACGGCCACCCCGCCGCCTGCGGCGCCACGGCACTTCCTCGACGTCTCGGCGCTGGACCATGCCACGCTGCGACGCATCCTGGAGTTCGGCGCCGGGTTCAAGTCCGGCGCCGGCCCGCTCGCCGCGCGACCGCTGGTCGGGCGCACGCTCGCGCTGATCTTCGAGAAGCCCTCCACGCGCACGCGCGTCAGCTTCGAGGTGGCGATGAAACGGCTCGGCGGCGACGTCGTCGTGCTGAGTGCCAGGGAGATGCAGCTCGGCCGCGGCGAGACGGTGGCCGACACCGCGCGCGTGCTGTCGCGCTACGTGGACGCGATCATGCTGCGCACCGACAGCGCCTCGAAGCTGAACGAGCTCGCCGAGGCCGCGACCGTGCCGGTGATCAACGGGCTCACCGACCAGTCGCACCCGTGCCAGATCATGGCCGACGTGATGACCTTCGAGGAGCACCGCGGCCCGATCGCCGGCCGCGTGGTCGCGTGGTGCGGCGACGGCAACAACGTCGCGCGCAGCTGGATCCACGCCGCCGCCCGCTTCGGCTTCACGCTGCGTCTCGCCACCCCCGAGGCGCTGCGCCCGCCGGCCGAGATCCTCGCCTGGGCGCGCGAGCAGGGCGCGGTGATCGAGCTGACGGAGGATCCGGTCGAGGCCGTGCGCGGCGCGGATGCGGTGGTCACCGACACCTGGGTCAGCATGAACGACGCGCCGGGCACGAACCGCCACAACCTGCTCAAGCCCTACCAGGTGAACGAGGCGCTGATGGCGCATGCGCCGGAGGCGATCTTCATGCACTGCCTGCCGGCGCATCGCGGCGAGGAAGTGACGGATGCGGTGATGGACGGGCCGCAGTCCGTCGTGTTCGACGAGGCCGAGAACCGCCTGCACGCCCAGGCCGGCGTGCTCGCCTGGTGCCTCGAGCCCGCGGTGGCGCGACGATGATCCCCGGGGGCGAGGCAGAGCCGGGCCGCGCCCCCGTGCCGATCCTGACCGTTCCGTCAGCGGTCCGGCCTTTCTACCTGGAGGCGGCCCCCGCGCGCGGCCAGCTCGTGCGGCTCGGCTCGCTGGCGGACGCGCTGCTGACGCGCCACGCGCTGCCCGATGCGGTGGCGCAACTGCTGGGCGAGGCGCTGGCGCTGACTGCCGGGCTCGCGGCGGCGCTGAAGTTCGAGGGCTCGTTCTCGTTGCAGGCGCGCGGCGACGGACCGGTGGGGATGCTGCTCGCCGACTGCACCGGGCAGGGGGCGTTGCGCGGCTATGCGCGCATCGATGCGGAGGCGCTCGCCCGGCTCGCCGAGGCGCCCTCCGCCGCCCGGCTGCTGGGCGCGGGGCATCTCGCCTTCACGGTCGATCAGGGCCCCGACATGGACCGCTACCAGGGCATCGTGCCGCTGGAGGGGTCGAGCCTGTCGGATCTTGCGCATACATGGTTCCGCACCAGCCAGCAGGTGGAGGCGGCGGTGAAGCTCATCGCCGCGCGCACGCCGGCCGGCTGGCGCGCGAGCGCCCTGCTGCTGGAGCGGATCGCCTTCGCGGGCGGCGAGCGGCGGCGTTCCCCGGAGGATGACGACGAGGCGTGGCGCACCGCGGTGATGCTGGCGGGCAGTGCCACGGGGGCCGAGCTGCTCGACGAGGCGCTCTCGGCCGAGCGGCTGCTGTGGCGCTTGTTCCACGAGCTCGATCCGCGCGTGCAGCACGCCAAGCCCGTCTCGTTCGGCTGCCGCTGCTCGCGCGAGCGCATCGAGCGCGTGCTCGCCGGGTTCGGCGCCGACGACCTCGACCACATGGCCGAGGACGGCACCATCACGGTCACCTGCGAGTTCTGCAACGTTGACTTCCGCTTCGACCGTGGCGATGTGGGGGCGGCGTCGCCGGCGGGCGGCGCGGCCTGAGGGGTGCGGGAGGCGGCATGATTGGCAGGCGGGGGCTGATCGCGCTCGGCGCGGGGGTGGCGGGCTGCGCCGGTCCGGCCGAGCAGCCGCGCCCGGTGATGCGTCCGTTCGACTACGCCCATCTGACGGTGATCCAGCTCGATGTCGCGCAGGTCGAGGTGGTGGATCAGTGGGTGCCGCCGCGCGCGCCGCCCCATGTCGATCACCGCGCGCCGGTGGAGCCGCGCGAGGCGCTGCGGCGCATGCTGGCCGACCGCGTGCAGGCCTGGGGTCGGCAGGGCCGCGCGCGCGCGATCATCGAGGAGGCGAGCCTCATCGAGGAGCGCCTGCCACGGCAGACGGGGATCGGCGCGCTGTTCTCGACCCAGCCGTCCGAGCGCTACGTGCTGACGCTCGGCGTGCGGCTGGAGGTCGAGGGCGGCGACGGGCGGCGCGGCTCGGCGCAGGCGACGGTGACGCGTACGCGCACGGTGCTGGAGGGCACCTCCCTCGCCGCGCGCGAGGCCGTCTGGTACGAGATGCTGCGCTCGGCGATGGATGATCCGCAGGGCATGAACGTGGAGTTCGAGTTCCAGGTGCGCCGCGCGCTGCGCGGGTTCATCGTGCCGGAGGGTGCGCCGCGTCCGCCGCCCGGTGGCGGGATCGAGGCCGAGGAGCTGCCGTCACCGGCAACGCGGCCGGCGACCTGAGCGGGGAGGAGAGGATGGCGGTCCTGCAGTTCGTCAATCCGCCGGGGGTGCATGATCCGGCGGGGCGCTACAGCCATGTCGCGGTGGCGACCGGCGCGACACGCTGGGTGTTGCTGGCCGGCCAGGTCGGCACGCGACCGGACGGCACGGTGCCGGAGGAGATCGGCGCGCAGTGCGACCAGGCGATGGCGAACCTGCTGACGCTGTTGCGCTCGCAGGGTCTGGGGCCGGAGTCGATCGCCAAGATGACGGTGTTCCTGACGGATGCGTCGTACATCCCGGCCGCGCGCGAGGCGCGCATGAAGGCGCTGGGCGCGATCACGCCGCCGGCCTCGACGCTGCTGATCGTCGCGGGTCTCGCGGCGCCGATCTACAAGGTCGAGATCGAAGCGATCGCCTGTGCGTAGGTTCCTGGGACAGGGGGTGCGGGGGAAGGGGCCACTGGTCCTTTCCCCCGCGCATTTCTCGTGTGGGCCCTGAACTCGACCGATTGATTGCGCTGCTGGCCAAGCTGCCCGGCCTCGGCCCGCGCAGCGCGCGCCGTGCCGCGCTCGCGCTGATCCAGAAGCGCGAGGTGCTGTTGCAGCCCTTGGCGGCGGCGCTCGAAGCGGCTGCCGCCGCGATCCGTCCCTGTTCCGTCTGCGGCAATCTCGACAGCACCGATCCGTGCGGGATCTGCGCCGACGACCGGCGCGACCGGTCGGTGATCTGCGTCGTGGAGTCGGTCGGCGATCTCTGGGCGCTGGAGCGGGCGGGCGCGCATCGCGGGGTGTATCACGTGCTCGGCGGGACGTTGTCGGCGATCGGCGGGCGTGGCCCCGAGGATCTGACGATCCAGCAGTTGCTGCGCCGTGTCACGGGGGGCGGTGTGTCGGAGGTGATCCTCGCGCTCGGCGCGACGGTGGACGGCCAGGCGACGGCGCATCTGGTGGCGGACCGGTTGCGCCCGCTGGGGGTGGCCGTGACGCGGCTCGCGCATGGCGTGCCGGTGGGCGGCGAGCTCGGCTACCTCGATGACGGAACGCTCGCGGCCGCCCTCAAGGCGCGCAGACCAGCCTGATCATGGCGGCGTGAGGATGCCGACCACGGCGCCGGTCATCAGGCAGGCGAGCGTGCCGCCGATCACGGCCGGAACGCCGAGTGCCGCGACATCCTCGCGCCGCTCCGGCACCAGCGCGATCATGCCGCCGACCATGATGCCGAGGCTGCCCGGATTGGCGAAGCCGCAC
>CALKJX010000028.1 GCA_937995555.1 uncultured Elioraea sp. | reverse complement strand
TGCGTCTTCAGGGTCGCGAGCCCGACCTGGTGCGTCTCGAAACTCAGGCCCAGCGTGAACCGCGCATCGGCCGCGCGCAGCACCGCGAGCGTCGCCTCGGTGATCTCCGGCCCGATCCCGTCGCCGGGCAGCACCACGATTTCCATCGAACGCCTCCTCGTCACCCGCGTGCGGCCAGGGTGTCGAACACGTCGCCCGAAGGCGCAAGCCCACGCACATGCGCGCGGTGCCAGAGCGCGTAGAACAGCAGCGTCCAGGCGGCGAAGCCCTCGTGCTTGCCGGGGCGGCGATAGAGTGCGGCCACCGCGTCGGGCGGACAAAGCTCGGCCACCGCGGGGTCGGCCGCGACCAGACGACCGAGACGCTCGCCCTGGCGCGCGATCCAGGCGCCGACGGGGACCGTGAAGCCCTGCTTGCGGGCGAAGGCGCGTGCCTCCGGCAGGTGCCGGTCGAGCCAGGCGCGCAGCACCCATTTGCCGAGGCCCCCGCGCACCTTCAGCCCGTCGGGCAGGCGGAACACGGCTGCGGCGACGGCGGGATCAAGGAACGGCGTGCGCCCCTCCACACCATGCGCCATCAGGCAGCGGTCGAGTTTCGTCAGCAGATCGTTCGGCAGCCAGTCCACCATGTCGGTCGCCTGCGCCACCATCAGCCGCGTGCGCCCGGGCGAGGCGGCCGCCGCCGCCGCCGCCTCCATGCCGTCGCGCCAGGCCGAGGTCGCGTGCCGGCGCAGGCCGAGCCGTTCGAGGATGCCGCGCGCGCGCATCACCTTGCCGCCGCGCCACCACGGCCGCATGGCGGCGCGGTAGCGGCCATAGCCACCGAAGATCTCGTCACCCCCTTCGCCTGACAGCACCACCGTCACGTCCTGCCGCGCGCGGCGGGCGAGCAGCCAGGTCGGCACGATCGCGTAGTCGGCGGCCGGGTCGTCCATGCAGGCGGCGATCGCGGGCAGATGAGTCCAGAAATCGGCTTCGGTGACGGTGATCTCCTCGTGCGAAGCACCAGCCGCGTGCGCCGCCGAGCGGGCGGAGGCGCGCTCGTCGGCGGCGGAAGCGTCGTCGAAGCCCGCGGTGAAGGCGAGCACGGGCCGGTCGTTGAGCCGGCGCATCAGCGCCAGCACGGCCGCGCTGTCGATGCCACCGGAGAGGAACAACCCGTAGGGCACGTCGCTGCGCTGATGCAGATCGACGCTCTCGGTCAGCACGGCGTCGAGCCGCGCGAGTGCCGCTTCGTCGTCGATCGTCTCGGGCTCCCCCTCCGGCAGGGCAGCGCGGCGGCGGCGTTCGACGATGCGCCCCTCCTCGATCGCGATCGTCTCGCCCGGCAGCACGCGACGGATGCCGGGGAAGATCGTCTCGGCGCCGGTGGTGAACTGGAGTTCGAGCAGCTCGTCGCGCGCCCGCGGATCGATCCCACGCGCGACGAGCCCGGCATCCAGCAGCGCGCGCGGTTCGGAGGCGAAGGCGAGACCCTGTTTCGTCTCGGCAAGGTAGAGCGGCTTGATGCCGAAGGGATCGCGCGACAGCACCACGCGCCGCGCCGCGCGGTCGTGGATCGCGATCGCCCACATGCCGCGCAGGCGATCCGCGAAGCCGAGCCCCTCGCGGCGATAGAGATGCAGCGCGGGCTCGCAGTCGCTGCCCGTCGCGAAGGCGACATCCGCCAGCAGATCGCGCCGCAGTTCGCGATAGGAGTAGATCTCGCCATTGGCGATCAGGGCGGCCCCGCCCGGCTCGAACAGCGGCTGGTCGCCGCCGGCCACGTCGATGATCGCGAGCCGGCGATGCACCAGCGCGGCCCCCGCCGCCACGGTCTGCCCGGCGCCGTCCGGACCGCGATGCGCGAGGGACGCGTCGAGCGCGGCCAGCACATCGCTGGGCGCGGTCTCGCCGTGCTTCAGCGCGATGCCGGCGATGCCGCACATCAGCGGGCGACCTCGGCCAGGAAGCCGCGCCAGCGCGCGAGCACCGGGGCTTCCGCATGCGCGCGCAGGAAGGCGGCGCGGCCCGCTGCGGCGAGGGCGCGCGCGCGCGCCGGCTGGTCGCGGAGCGCGCCGATCGCGTCGGCGAGCGCGCGTGCATCCTCCACCGGCACGAGCAGTCCGGTCGTGCCGTGTGCGATCAGTTCGGCCGGGCCGGGCGAGGACGCGGCGACCACCGGCCGCGCGGCCGACCACGCCTCCAGCACGACGTTGCCGAGCGGCTCGTGACGCGAGGGGCAGACGAACAGGTCGCAGGCGGCGAGCAGCGCCCCCTGGTCGTCGCGCCAGCCGAGGAGGCGCACGCGCTCGCCCACGCCCAGCCGCTCCGCGAGCGCGCCCAGCGCCGCGCGCTCCTCGCCCTCGCCGGCGATCGCGACGACGACGTCGGGCAGATGCGCGAGCGCCTCGATCAGCACGTCGAAGCCCTTGCTGGCGTGCAGCCGGCCCATGGTCAGCACCAGGAAGGCGTCGCGCGGAACGCCGAGCGCGGCACGATCCACCGGCGCTGCGCCGGCGAGATCGGGCGCGAAGTTCGGCAGGTGGTGCACACGCGCGCGCGGCCAGCCCTGGCGCGCGATCCACTCGACGATGCCCTGCGTGTTGCCCACCAGGTGGTCGAAGCCGGCGTAGTAGCGGAGATCGTAGTAGCCGCCGAGCCGCCCGACGCGCACCCATGGCCCCGGCGGCGTGAAGCGCGCCGCGCGGTTCATCCAGGCCATCGCGACGCGGGGCCCGAAGCGGGCGAGCGCGCGCGCAAGCCGCGGCCGGGTCAGCAGGTCGAGCGGCCCGCCGAAGCCGAGCTCGACCGGCGCCAGCCCGCCGCGGCGCAGGGCGGACGCGCGCTCGGCATCGCGGCGGATCACCGCCAGCACCTCCTCGCCCGCGCCCGCAAGGGCGACGCAGAGCCGGACGAAGAACGTCTCGGCGCCGCCATGATGCGCGCCCGCCATGATCATCGCCGCGCGCGTCACGAGGCGTCCGGCCGGTGCCGCTCGGGCTCGAGCCGCGCCTTCAGGTGCGCGAGCAGCGGATAGAGCCCGGCGCAGAGCGCGATCAGCAGACCCCAGCCGCCCTCGCGATAGCCCTTGCGCGAGACGTAGCACTTGACGGTGCGCGAGACGAACCGGCGCAGATTGCCTGCGAGCGTGCCGATCTCGCCCGAGGCGAGCAGATCGGCCGCCCTGGCGGAGCTGTAGCGGTCGAGCCGGCGCAGCACGTCGGAGATGTCGCGATCGACGTAGTGCTGGATCGCATGGGTCAGGCGCGGTCCCTTGGTGCCGGTCCAGGCGAGCGACGGATGCACCCGCTGCATGCCCCAGCGCTTCGCCCCCTTGCGCGACAGCCGCGGCACCGCCGAGGTGCCGAACGAGCCGCCCCAGCCGTGCCGCACCAGGCGCTCGCCGATGTAGTTGTCCACCGGGATCTCGTGCCACGCATGGGGCGAGGCCGCGATCACGCGCCGGATCTCCTCGCCCAGGGAAGCGGGGACGCGCTCGTCCGCGTCCACCTCCAGCACCCAGTCGCCCGTGCAGGCCTCGAGCCCGGCATTGCGGCGCGCACCCTCCAGCTCCCAGGCGCCTTCGAGCACGCGCGCCCCGGCCGCGCGCGCGATCTCGCCCGACCGGTCGGTCGAGCGGTCGAGCACGACGACCAGCTCGTCGGCGAAGCGCAGCGTGTCGAGACACCCCGCGAGCCGGGCCTCCTCGGTGCGCGCGACCACGAGCGCGGAGAGGCGCGGCGCCGTCACTGCGCGGCGGCCGGTGCGAGGCGCGCGAGCAGCCTGGACGCTACACCGACCACGTCCTCGACCGGCAGCGAGCCCATCAGGCTGCCGGTGGTGCGGTGGTCGTAGCCGGGGGCGGCGATCAGCTCGGCCATGGGCACGCGCGTGCGCGCGACCGCCGCGTGCGGCCCGCAGGGCGCGTATTCCTCGGGCGGGCTCGGTCCGAACAGTCCGACCGTCGGCGCGCCGGCCGCGGCGGCGAGATGCATCAGCCCGGAATCGTTGCCGACATACAGCGCGCAGCGCGCAAGCGCCGCCGCCGCCTCGGTCAGTGTCAGCCGGCCGGCGAGGTCGATCGTGCGCCCGCGCGGGAGCGCCGCGCGCACGGGAGCGGCCATCGCGGCTTCCGTCTCGCCGGGACCGGCGAACACGGCGACACGTGCACCCGGGAGCGCCCCGCCCGCGCCGGCGAGCCGATCGAAGAGCGCGACGAACCGTTCCGGCGCCCAGACCTTGCCCGGCCAGTTGGCGGTCGGGCCGAGGCCGATCACCGGCGGGCCTGGCGGCAGCAGCATGGCCGCACGCGCATGATCCGCCTCAACGGTCCAGACCACCGGCAGTGGCGCAGGATCGAGCCCCAGCACGGCGCCGAGCTGCACCAGCCGATGCCCCGGCCGCCGCCCGCCGGCCATCACGGCGCGGCGGCGCGCACGCAGCAGCCACGACAGCGCCGAGCCGCGCAGGTCCACGACGAGATCCCAGCGCGTGCGCACGGAGGCCGCCCAGAGCGACCACCAATGCCCGCGGAAGTCCCGCTTCTCCACCGGGATCACGCGGTCGAGTCCCGGCACATGCGCGAACAGCCCGGCGGCCGCCGGCCCGCAGGCGACGGTGATGCGTGCGCCCGGATGGGCGCGGATCAGGTGGTCGAGCAGGCCGGTGGACAGCACCGCATCCCCGATCCGGGTGGCGGTGACGAACAGGATGCGCATCGCGGGCGGCGTGTAGCACAGCCCGCGGGGCATTGCGCGAGGGGCCGGGCTCGCCCATGTCCGCCCCATGCCGAGTGCCGTGCTGCCCGACCGGGGCATCGTCGCCATCGCCGGCGCCGATGCCGTGACGTTCCTCCAGGGGCTGGTGTCGAACGACGTCGCCGCCGCCGCGCGCGGCCCCGTCTGGGCGGCGCTGCTGACGCCGCAGGGCAGGTGGCTCGCCGATTTCTTCATCGTCCGCGACGGCGAGCGGCTGTTGCTCGACTGCGAGCGTGCCCAGGCCGGGTTCCTGGTGCAGCAGCTCGCGCGCTTCCGGCTGCGCGCGAAGGTCGCGATCGCGGACGAGAGCCCGGCCTGGGAGGTCCTCGCGGCGTGGGGCGACGCCGCGCCCGAGGGGACGGGCGGGCGCGACCCGCGGCTTCCCGAGGCCGGGTGGCGGCTGCTGCGGCCGGCCGGCACCGCATCGGGCGATGCCGAGGCCGCGGACTATGACCGCCACCGGCTGCGGCTCGGCCTGCCGGACGGCTCGCGCGACCTCGAGAGCGGCCGCACCCTGCTGCTGGAGGCCGGGTTCGACGAACTGCACGGGGTCTCCTGGACCAAGGGCTGCTATATGGGCCAGGAGCTGACCGCGCGCACCAGGTATCGCGGCCTGGTGAAGCGCCGCCTCGTGCCGGTGGCGGTCGAGGGGCCGCTTCCCGCGCCCGGCACGCCGGCGCTGATCGACGGTGCCGAGGCCGGCACGATCCGCTCGGGCCGCGAGGGTCGGGCGCTCGCGATCCTGCGCATCGAGGCGATCCGGTCGGGCGGGCCGCTCGCCTGCGGGGAGGCGACGCTCAGGCCCGAGATCCCGGCCTGGATGGTGCTGCCGCAGGCCGACGCGGCGTGAGCGACGATCCGCCGCCCGTCGCGGTGCATCCGCCGGTGCTCTACGGCGGGGCGTTCCTGCTGGCGGTCGCGCTGGAGTGGCTGGCACCGCTCGGGCCGCACCTCGCCTGGCCGGACTGGCTGCGGCATGGCGCGGCCTCGATGCTGCTGGTGTTCGGGCTCTGCTTCGCCGGCTGGGCGGCCTGGCTGTTCCACCGCGCCGGCACCGGCATCCCGACCTGGCAGGCCGCGCGCCGGCTGGTGATGCGCGGCCCATACGCGATCAGCCGCAACCCGATGTATCTCGGCGTCAGCGCCGCCTATGCCGGGCTGGCGCTCGCGCTCGCCAACCCCTGGGCACTCGCGCTGCTGGTGCCCGTGCTCGTCGTCATGGACCGGTTCGTGATCGCGCGCGAGGAGCCGTATCTGGCGGCGCGGTTCGGCCAGCCCTATCGCGACTACCTCGCGCGGGTGCGGCGCTGGCTGTGACGGCGGTCGGCGCGTCTCACGCCGTGCGGTCCACGCCGCCCGCCCCCAGCGCGGCCTGCGCCGCGGCGAGCCGCGCGACCGGCACGCGATAGGGCGAGCAGGAGACGTAGTCGAGCCCGACCGTCTGGCAGAAGGCGATCGAGGCCGGATCGCCGCCGTGCTCGCCGCAGATGCCGAGCTTGAGGTCGGCCTTGGTGCGCCGGCCCTTCTCGGCGGCGATCCTCACCATCTCGCCGACCCCCTCGATGTCGAGGCTGACGAAGGGATCCTTCGGCATGATCCCCTTCTCGACATAGAGCGGCAGGAACTTGCCGGCATCGTCGCGGGAGAGGCCGAACACGGTCTGCGTCAGGTCGTTCGTTCCGAAGCTGAAGAAGTCGGCGACCTCGGCGATG
>CALKJX010000027.1 GCA_937995555.1 uncultured Elioraea sp. | reverse complement strand
CATGCGGTTGAGTTCGGGCACGTGCATGAAGCGGTTCTCGAAGATGGTCTCGGTCACCATCGCCGCGCCGTCGGCGACGCACATCAATGCCATGAACTGGGCCTGCATGTCGGTCGGGAAGCCGGGATAGGGCTCGGTCATGACATCGACGCCGTGCAGGCCATTGAGCCGCTTCACCGACAAACCGCCCTCGGTCTCGGCGATGTCGACGCCGGCTTCGCGGAGGATGCGTACGACCGCGCCGAGATGCTCGAGCCGTGCGTTCGCGAGCAGGACCTCGCCGCCGGTGATCGCGGCCGCGCAGGCATAGGTGCCGGTCTCGATCCGATCGGGGATGATCGCATGGGTCGCGCCGTGCAGCCGGGCCACGCCGGTGACCGTCAGCCGGTCCGTGCCGATGCCCTCGATGCGCGCGCCCATCGCGGAGAGGCAGCGCGCGAGATCCTCGATCTCCGGCTCGCGCGCCGCGTTCGCCAGCACCGTCGTGCCCTCGGCCAGGCTTGCGGCCATCAGCAGGTTCTCGGTCGCGCCGACCGAGACGAAGGGGAAGACGATCTTGGCCCCCTTCAGCCCCTTGGCAGCGCGGGCGGTGACGTAGCCCCCCTCCAGCAGGATCTCGGCGCCCATCTGCTCCAGGCCCTTGAGGTGCAGGTCGATCGGGCGCGTGCCGATCGCGCAGCCTCCCGGCAGCGACACCCGAGCCTCGCCACACCGCGCCACCAGCGGCCCGAGCACGAGCACCGAGGCGCGCATCTTCCGCACGATGTCGTAGGGCGCCTCGGTGTTGGTGATCGCGCCGCCGATCGACAGCGTGCGGCCGTCATTGTCCACGCGCGCCACCGCCACGCCGTGCTGGGCGAGGAGCAGCGACATGGTGTCGATGTCGGCGAGGCGCGGGACATTGGTGAGCGTCAGCCGCTCATCGGTCAGCAGCCCCGCGGCCATGAGCGGCAGGGCGGCGTTCTTGGCGCCGCCGATCGGGATCGTACCCGACAGGGGCTGGCCGCCGCGAATCCTGATCCGGTCCATCTCAGACGATCCTCAACCCTACAGGCGGGGCAGCGCCACGCCGCGCTGGCGCATGTACTTGCCGGCGCGGTCGGCGTAGCTGGTCTCGCACACCGACTCGCCCTTGAGGAACAGGAACTGGCAGATGCCCTCGCCGGCGTAGATCTTGGCCGGCAGCGGCGTGGTGTTGCTGATCTCGATCGTCACCTGTCCTTCCCACTCGGGCTCGAGCGGGGTGACGTTCACGATGATGCCGCAACGCGCATAGGTGGACTTGCCGAGGCAGATCACCAGCACCTCGCGCGGGATGCGGAAATACTCGACGGTGTGGGCAAGCGCGAAGCTGTTGGGCGGGATCACGCACACCTCGGCCTCGCGATCGACGAACGAGGCGGGGTTGAACGCCTTCGGATCGACGATCGCGGATTCGACGTTGGTGAAGATCTTGAACGCGCGGCCGACGCGCGCGTCGTAGCCGTAGGAGGACAGGCCGAAGGAGATCATGCCCTCGCGCGTCTGTTTCTCGACGAACGGCTCTATCATGCCGTGCTCGACGGCCATGCGGCGAATCCAGGTGTCGGGCATGATGGCCATGGCGGGGTCCGGCGCAGGGAGGCGAGGGCCGCCACCCGCCACGGCCGATGTCCCGAGTCAAGGCCGCGCTGGAGCCCCGCGCCGCCCAGTCGCTCCAGCAGCCCCACCAGCATCCCGGCCGCGCCCTCGCGGTGGCGGCGGTGGATCGCCTCGGCGCGGTCGGCATCGCCGGCACGGATCGCCGGCGCGTGGGCGGGTAGCGGCGCGGCGATGTCGAGGATGTCGAGCGGTGCCGCGGCGAGCATCGCGGCGAGGCCGCCGAACACCGCGCCGCCGTAGCACGCGGCGGTGGTCTTCGCCTTGGCGCGATCGGGATCGCAGATCGCGGCGAGCCTTGCCCCGGGCATGCGCGCCCAGGCCTCGGCGTGGAACTGCTCGAAATAGCCGGCGCCGACGAGGCCGACCGCGACCGTCATGCCGCTGCGGCGGGATCGAGGGCCGCCATCGCCGCGCCGACCGCCGCGACGACGGCGCGCGTGCTGGCCGCCCCGCCCTGCTCCGGGGTGACGAGCCGTCCTGTGGCGAAGGCGGCATCGACCGCCCGCCGGATCAGGCTTGCCGCGCGCAGCGCGCGCGGCTCGCCATGCCGCTCGCCCAGCCACTCCAGCATCATCGCGCCGGAGAGGATCATCGCGGTCGGGTTGGCGACGCCCTTGCCGGCGATGTCGGGCGCCGAGCCGTGGCAGGGCTGGAACACCGCGTGCGCGTCGCCGATGTCGGCCGAGGGCGCATAGCCCATGCCGCCCATCAGCGCCGCCCCCAGATCCGACAGGATGTCGCCGAACATGTTCTCGGTCAGCATCACGTCGAAATCCCAGGGCCGGCGGACGAGGTCGAGCGCCATCGCATCGATGTAGTGATGGGCCGCGCGCACGTCCGGGTGCGCCGCCGCGCGCTCGTCGAACACCCGGCGAAAGAACGCGAAGGACGTGAACACGTTCGCCTTGTCCACGCAGGTGACGAGGTTCTTGCCGCCGTGCCCGCGCCGTTGCCGGGCGAGCCTGAAGGCGAAGTCCGACAGCCGTGCCGTGGTCGCGCGGGTGATCACCAGCGTGTCGCGCGCCTCGGCGTCGTCCAGCACCTCGCCCCGGCCGCGCGACCAGAACAGGCCCTCGGTGGATTCACGCAGGATCACGAGATCGATCGTCGCCGCGCGCGGATCGGCGAGCGGGGTCTTCACGCCCGGGATCACGCGCACCGGCCGCACGCCGGCATAGAGGCCGAGATCGAAGCGCAGATCGAGCTGCGGCGCGATCTCGGTGCCGTCGGGGTAGCGGATCGCCGGATCGCCCATGGCGGCGAGCAGGATCGCGTCCGCGGCTTTGCACGCGTCCATGGTCGCCCTGGGCAGTGCGGCGCCGGTATCGCGCCAGCA
>CALKJX010000026.1 GCA_937995555.1 uncultured Elioraea sp. | reverse complement strand
CGATCGTCGCGCCGCTGTCGGCGCGCACGATGTGCTCGGCACTGCCCGCCGCGAGCGGACGGATCGCGAGGATCGTTCCGAGGCGGTGCTGAGCGGGGGCGGGCACATCGGCGGCCGGCGCGGCCGCAGGTGGCGGCGGCGGGCGCGCGCAGGCGGCGGCGCAGGCCAGCAGCAGCACAGGCAGGACGGCGCGCAGGACCACCTCCACGAGCGACTCGCGCGGGTGTTGCGAGCATGCCACGCGCGCGCGGCGTCTGCGAGAGCGCGCGAGTCCGACTCGGCGCGCGCAATCTTCCCGCGAGACGCGACTCCGCCAGCCGTCTCTAGGGTTCATCCGCCCGGCGCCGCAACGCCGCGTCGCAGTGGCCGCTGCGCCGTCCATGGCTGGAGGACGCATCCTGATGATCACGCCGCGCTGCCCGGGGATCGCCGATCGACACCTGGGGCTGCGCGGGCTTGCGGCGTCCGTGCTCCTGCTCGCGACGGGATGTGCCGCGGATCGCCCGCCGCGCGAGCCGGTGCGGCTGGGCCAGCATCCCGTGATCCACGACTACGTGGCCCCGGCCGACAGTCTCTTCGATCCCTGGGGACAGCACATCGCCGAGGCCGCCGCGCTGCACGACGTTCCCGAGGTGTGGATACGCGAGGTGATCGACCGCGAGAGCAGCGGCCGGCGGCGCGCGGTCTCGCCCGCCGGCGCGATGGGGCTGATGCAGGTGATGCCGGGCACCTGGCGCGAGCTGCGGCTGCGCTATCGGCTCGGTCACGATCCGTTCGATCCGCGTGACAACATCCTCGCTGGCACCGCCTACATCCGCGAGATGTACGACCGCTTCGGCTCGCCCGGGTTCCTGGCCGCCTACAATGCTGGCCCCGGCGCGTTCTCGCGCCACCTCGCGCGCGCCCATCCGCTGCCGCGCGAGACGCGCCGCTTCGTCGCGTTGATCGCGCCACGGATCGACGGCATCTCGCCCGAGAACCGCGCCGCGCCGGCGGTCTACGCTGCCGTCCCGGCCTCGCTGCTGGGCGTGCCGCCCCGCATCGCGCCCACGGCCCCGGTCGCGCTCGCCTGGCGGCCGCCGCTGCCCCCGCCCGACCCGCCCGCTCCGGCCGTGGTCGGAACGGTCGCCGCGGAGCCTGTCCGGGCCTCGGGATCGGCCGCGCCGGCGCCCGCGCCCGCCGCGTCGCCGCAGCAGGGCGTCCAGGAACCGCCTGCCCCCACCGTCATCGGCGCCTGGGCGATCCAGGTCGGCGCCTTCCGCACCGTCGAGCCGGCGCGCGGCGCGATCGACCAGGCGCGGGACGCTGCACCGGACCTGCTCGCGCACGCGCTGGCGGCGACACCCGATGTGGAGACGCCGAACGGCAGGTTCGTGCGCGCGCGGCTGGTCGGGCTCTCGCCCGAGGCGGCGCGGGCCGCCTGCCGGCTGGTGGAGCGCCGCGGGCAGGCGTGTTTCACGGTGGCGCCGGCCGCCCGCGGCTGACCCTGACGCCCGGGTTGCCCCGCGCGGGTGTTGCCGGGATGCCACGGCCGCGCTGCGGCGCGCAGCCGGGTTGCCCACCGCGACTTCAATCCCGTTGCTCGCGCGGCGACGATTCTTTAAGGCTTTAGGCCTGGATACTGACACATGAGCTGAACACCAGGGCATAGCCTGCGGTGTTCTCTTGGTGTTCTGGGGACCCGAGCCTTGATGATCACGCCGCACCTGCCCTCGACCCTCCGGATGCGCCCCGTGCTCCGCAGTGCGGGGCTGGCGGCGCTGGTGCTGCTGGCCGCCGCTTGCGCGTCCGATCGGGCGAGTGTCCGCCATGGCGGATACACCGCCGGCCATTACACCCCGCCCGGCCCGCCGCATGATCCCTGGGGTCCCTACATCGCCGAGGCGGCGGTGATGCACGACGTGCCCGAGACGTGGATCCGCGAGGTGATGCGGGTGGAGAGCGCCGGTCGCCATGACGCGATCTCCTCGGCCGGCGCGATGGGGCTGATGCAGATCATGCCGGCGACCTGGGAGGAGCTCAGGGCGCGCTATCAGCTCGGCGGCGATCCGTTCCATCCGCGCGACAACATCCTGGCCGGCACGGCCTATCTGCGCGAGATGTACGATCGGTTCGGCTCGCCCGGGTTCCTCGCCGCGTACAATGCCGGTCCCGGCACCTTCGACCGCTATCTCGCGCGCCAGCGCGGCCTGCCGGACGAGACGCGGCGCTATGTCGCGATGATCGCCCCGCGCATCGACGGCGTTGCGCCGCGCAACCGTGCCGCGCCCGAGGTCTATGCCGCGGCGGCGGTGCCGACGAACATTCCGCCGGGCCTGCGGCGCCCGGTGCGCAGCCAGCCGACGCAGCTTGCGTATCGCCCGCCGACACCGCCGCGTCCGCCGGCGGTGGTTGCGCCCGCGCCGGCACCGGTCACCGCGCCGGTGCGCGAGCCGGTGATCGCCCGCGCTGCGCTGCCGCCGTCCGCCCCGCCGCCCCCCGCGGCCCGGTTCCGTCTGATCTCGTCGGCCCAGGCCGCGCCCACGCTCGGCGCGCCGGTGCCGTCGCAGATCGGCGGCGGCTGGGCGATCCAGGTCGGCGCGTTCCAGAGCCATGGTCCGGCGCGCCATGCGGTCGAGCAGGCGCGGCGCGCGGCACCCGAGCTGCTCGGCGGGGCGCAGGTGGCGATCGCGTCGGTCGTCACCACCAACGGCACGCTGGTGCGCGCGCGGCTCGTCGGGCTTTCGGCGACGGCGGCGGTCGCGGCGTGCCAGCGCGTGGAGCGCACCGGGCAGAGCTGCATCGCGGTGGCGCCGGACGCGCAGAGCTGAGGTTGCCGCCAAGGCCGTGACCGGTCATCCTCTCCGCCGATGGAGAGGTGAGGAGGCATCCATGACCGAGGCGGGGCAGGGCCCTGAGGCGACGTTTCGCGCCTTCCTGAAGGAAGGCCGTTTCATGATCCAGCGCAGCCCGTCCACCGGGCGCCACGTCTTCTATCCGCGCGTGGCCCTGCCGGGCACGGGCGAGCGCGATCTCGAATGGGTGCCGGCGAGCGGCCTCGGCACGGTCTACGCGACCACCGTCGCCCGCCAGCGCCCGAACCCCGACGGGTCCTCCAACGACTACAACATCGCGATCGTCGAGCTCGACGAGGGTGTGCGGATGATGAGCCGCGTCGAGGGCGTGCCGCCGACGGCGGTGAAGATCGGCCAGCGCGTGAAGGCGCGCATCGCCGAGGTCGACGGGGCGCCGGGCATCGTCTTCGATCCGGCTTGAAGGGGGGGCCGGGGGGTCTTCCGGCCCCCCGGCGGGTGCAGGGCGGCGCCCTGCGTTCATTGAGGATTTCCTGACATGGCACATGCGCTGAGGGGCAAGACCGCGGTCGTCGGCATCGGCACGGCCGGCACCGGCGAGGCCCCGGGTCGTTCCGCGATCGAGCTGCTGGGCGAGGCATCGCTGAACGCGATCGCCGATGCCGGACTCAAACTGTCGGATGTCGACGGCATCTTCGCCGCGACCAGCACGCATGCGTTCCCGACGCTGTCGGTCGCCGAGTATCTCGGCCTGCGCCCCCGTTTCGTCGACGGTACCAACATCGGCGGCGCCAGCTTCGAGGCGCATCTCCTGCATGCTGCGCTCGCGCTCGATGCCGGGTTGTGCGACGTGGCGTTGATCTGCTACGGCTCGAACCAGCGTACCGCGGGCGGGAGGCTCGTCTCGATGAGCGAGCCGCAGGTGTGGGAGGCGCCGTTCAAGCCGCGCATGCCGCTGACGGCGTACGCGCTGGCGGCGAGCCGGCACATGCACCAGTTCGGCACCACGCGCGAGCAGTTGGCCGAGGTGGCGGTGGCGGCGCGGGCCTGGGCGCAGCTGAACCCGGAGGCCTTCGCGCGTGGCCCGCTCAGCGTCGCGGACGTGCTCGCCAGCCGGATGATCAGCGATCCGCTGACGGTGCTCGATTGCTGCCTCGTCACCGACGGCGGCGCAGCCTGCGTCATGACGCGCGCGGATCGGGCGCGGCACCTCGCCAAGCCGCCGGTGTATTTCCTCGGCGGCGCGGGGGCGCAGTGGCATCGCGCGATCAGCACGATGCCGGATCTGACGATCACCGCCGCCTCGGAGAGCGGGCCGCGCGCGCTTGCGCACGCCGGTGTTTCGCTGTCGGACGTGAAGCTGGCGATGCTCTATGACGCCTTCACGATCTGCACGCTGCTGTTCCTCGAGGATCTCGGCTTCTGCCCGAAGGGGGAGGCGGGGCGCTTCGTCGAGGGCGGGGCGATCGCGCCTGGTGGCCGGCTGGCGGTGAACACCAACGGCGGCGGGCTCTCCTGCGTGCATCCCGGGATGTACGGGCTGTTCCTGATCATCGAGGCGGTGACGCAGCTGCGCGGTGCGGCGGGCGAGCGCCAGGTGAAGGACTGCGATGTCGCGCTGGTGCACGGCAATGGCGGCACGCTGTCGGCGCAGGTGACCGGCGTGCTCGGCTCTGCGGCGACGGTGTGAGCGTGGCGGCACCCGACGGCCTGACGAAACTGATCAGGCCGGATTCGCTCGCGGTTCTCGGCGCCTCGAACGATCCGACGCGCATCGGCGGGCGGCCGATCGCCTACATGAAGACGCGCACCTTCCCCGGCGCGCTCTATCCGGTGAATCCGAACCGCCAGACGGTGCAGGGGCTGACGGCCTATCCGCGGCTCGCGGACGTGCCGGGTCCGGTCGATGCGGCGATCATCGCGGTGCCTGCTGGCTCCGCGCTCGAGGCGGTGCGCGACTGTGTCGCCAAGGGCGTGAAGGCGGCGATCATGTTCACCGCCGGCTTCGCCGAGGTGGACGAGCCGGGTGCTGCGGCGCAGGCGGAGATCGTCGCGGTTGCGCGCGCGGGCGGGATGCGCCTCCTGGGCCCCAACTGCCTCGGCCTGTTCGACGCCGCGCGCGGCTACTTCCCGATCTTCTCG
Organism: uncultured Elioraea sp.; assembly: GCA_937995555.1. GTDB lineage: Bacteria > Pseudomonadota > Alphaproteobacteria > Acetobacterales > Acetobacteraceae > Elioraea. Next base: position 23,137 of record CALKJX010000026.1, on the reverse strand, counting down.
GCAAGCTTCGAGAACGGCTGGCCGCTGCCGGGGCGGATCGGCATCGCCAGCCAGTCGGGCGCCTACGGGTCCCATCTGGCGGCACTCTGCCGTGACCGCCGGGTCGGCGCGCCGCTGCTCGTCACCACGGGCAACGAGGCGGACATCACGCTCGGCGAGGTCATCCACTGGATGGCCGAGGACGAGGCGACGGACGTGATCGCGGTCTATGCCGAGGGCATCCGCGAGTCCGGTTCGTTCCTTGCCGCGCTCGAGACCGCGCGGCGCAACCGCAAGCCCGTGGTGATGATGAAGGTCGGCCGGTCGCGCCTGGGTGCTGCGGCGGCGAAGAGCCACACGGCCTCGATCGCCGGCGACGACGCGGTGACGGATGCGGTGCTGCGGGATGCCGGCGTGCATCGCGTGCGCACGACCGAGGAGCTCGTCGACATCGCGCACGTCGCGACGCGGCGCATCTATCCGGTGAACAACACGCTCGGCGTGATCACGATCTCGGGCGGGGCGGGGGTTCTGATCTCGGACGCGGCGGATGCGCTGGGCCTGCCCATGCCGCCGATGCCTCAGGCGGCGCAGGCGCGGCTCAAGGCGCTCATCCCGTTCTCGGCGCCGGCCAATCCGGTGGACTGCACCGCGCAGGCGTTCAACGACATGAGCGTGGTCGGCACATTCGCCGAGAGCATGCTGGCCGATGGCGGCTACTCGAGCGCGATCGGCTTCTTCACCCAGGTCGGCGCCTCGGCCTCGGTGGCGCCGCCGCTGCGCGAGCAGTTGAAGAAGGCTGTGGCGAAGCATCCGGACCGGCTGTTCATCCTGTCCATCCTCGCGCCGGTCGAGACGGTGAAGGCGTGGGAGGCGGACGGGTTCCTGGTGTTCGAGGATCCGACGCGCGCGGTGGTGGCGCTCGCGGCGATGGGCCGGTTCGGCGAGGCCTTCGCGCGTGGCCCGCGCGCGGCCCCGCCCGAGGTCGCGGTGCCGGCCCTGCCCCAGACCGCGCCCGACGAGGCCGGCGCGAAGCGCATCCTCTCGGCGATCGGCATCGCCGTGCCGGCGGAGGAGGTGTGTGCAACGGCCGATGGTGCGGTCGCCGCTGCCCGGCGCATCGGATTGCCGGTGGCGCTGAAGCTCGTCTCGCCCGACATCGTGCACAAAAGCGACGCGGGCGGGGTGAAGCTCCGCCTCGCGGACGACGCGGCGGTGCGCGCGGGCTTCGATGCGATCCTGCGCAACGCCGCTGCCTATGATCCGCGGGCGCGCATCACCGGCGTGCTGGTCTCGCCGATGGTCACGGGCGGCGTCGAGTGCGTGATCGGGCTGAACCGCGATCCCGTGTTCGGACCTGTGGCGATGGTGGGGCTGGGCGGCGTGTTCGTCGAGGTGCTGCGCGACGTCGCGCTGAAGCTCTGCCCGTTCGGCGAGGACGAGGCGCTGGCGATGATCCGCAGCCTGCGCGGCTTCCCGCTGCTCGACGGCGTGCGCGGCCGGCCGAAGGCGGATGTACGCGCGCTTGCGGCGGCGTTGTCGCGGCTCTCGGTGTTCGGTGCCGAGGCCGGACCGCGGCTGCGGTCGGTGGACGTGAACCCGATCATGGTGCTGCCGGAGGGGCAGGGCGCGGTCGCGCTCGATGCGGTGATCGAGCTCGCGGACTGACCATGGCGATCGATCCGGAACGGCTGCGCAGCTTTCCGATCCCCGAGGCGCGCCAGCGCCTGACGAAGCGCGACACGATCCTCTATGCGCTCTCGGTCGGGCTCGGGCAGGATCCGCTGGACGAGCGTCAGCTCGACTTCGTCTACGAGACGCGGCTGCGCGCCTTCCCCTCCATCGCGGTCGTGCTTGGCTATCCCGGGTTCTGGCTGAAGAATCTCGATACGGGTGTGGACTGGAAGCGGCTGGTGCATGGCGAGCAGGCGATCACCTGGCACGCGCCCCTGCCGGTGGAGGGCGAGGTGATCGGGCGCACACGCGTCACCGGCCTCGTGGATCGCGGCGAAGGGAAGGGCGCGCTGCTCTACTCGGCGCGGGAGGTGATCGATGCCGCGACCGGTACGCTGCTCGCGACACTGGATCAGAGCACGGTGCTGCGCGGCGATGGCGGTTTCGGCGGGCCGTCCGATCCGGTGCGCCCGCCGCACCCGATGCCGACGCGCGATCCCGACGATGCGGTGGCGCTCGCCACGCGTGCGGAACAGGCGCTGCTCTACCGCCTGAACGGCGACGACAACCCGCTGCACATCGACCCGGCCGTGGCGAAGGCAGCCGGCTTCGACCGGCCGATCCTGCACGGGCTCTGCACCCTCGGGGTGGTGATGCACGCGCTGCTGCGCCGCGTCTGCGGCTACGACACGACGAAGCCGCGCCACCTTGCGCTCCGCTTCTCCGCGCCGGTGTTTCCGGGCGAGACGATCCGCACCGAGCTCTGGGACGAGGGCGGCGGCGCCTACGCGTTCCGCGCGCGTGCTGTGGAGCGCAATGCGGTGGTGGTGAGCAACGGCCTGTTCCGGGTGAGCCCATGATCGACAAGTTCGTCGCCTCGGCGCTGGAGGCAGTCGCCGACGTGCGGGATGGCGCGACGGTGCTGATCGGCGGGTTCGGCCAGGTCGGCACGCCGAACCATCTCATCGAGGCGCTGTGCGAGCGGGGTCTGCGCGACCTCACCGTGGTCTCGAACAACGCCGGCACGGGCGCGCACGGGCTCGCGCGGCTGATGGCCGAGGGCCGGGTGCGCAAGGTCATCTGCTCCTATCCGCGCTCGCGCGGCTCGGTCGTGCTGGAGGAGCTCTACCGCGAAGGCCGCATCGAGCTGGAGGTCGTGCCGCAGGGCACGATGGCGGAACGGATGCGCGCGGCCGGCGCCGGCATCCCGGCGTTCTGGACCCCGACCGCCGCTGGCACGCAGCTCGGCGAGGGCAAGGAGGTGCGCGCCTTTGGTGGGCGTGCCTGCGTGCTCGAACACGCGCTCAAGGGTGATGTCGCGCTGATCGAGGCGTGGGAGGCGGACCGCTGGGGGAACCTGACCTATCGGATGTCCGGGCGGAACTTCAATCCGGTGATGGCGATGGCGGCGGACCTGACGATCGTGCAGACGCAGCACCGTGTCGCCTTGGGCGAGCTCGACCCCGAGCGCATCGTCACGCCGGGCGTGTTCGTGGACCGCGTGGTGCACATCCCCTACGGTAAGCCCCGGCTCTGGTGAAGGAGGAGGCGATGGACACGGTCGTCGATGTGGTTCCGCTTGACCGGCACGGCATGGCCCGGCGGCTGGCGGCCGACATCCCCGAGGGCTGGGTGGTCAATCTCGGCATCGGCATCCCCACACTCGTCTCCGACCATGTGCCGGCCGAGCGCGAGGTGATCTTCCAGGCGGAGAACGGCGTGATCGGCGTCGGGCCCGCGCCGCCGCCCGCGGAGGAGGACCCCTGGCTTATCAACGCCGGCAAGCAGATGGTGACGCTGCGCCCCGGTGGGTCGTTCGTCAGCCAGTCCGACAGCTTCGCGCTGATCCGCGGCGGGCATCTCGATCTCTGCGTGCTCGGCGCCTTCGAGGTGGCCGAGAACGGCGACATCGCGAACTGGGCGATCAGCTCGAACGAGAAGGCGCCGGCGGTCGGCGGCGCGATGGACCTCGCCGCGGGGGCGAAACGGCTTTGGGTGATCATGGAGCACACGACGAAGGACGGCAGGCCGCGGCTGGTGAAGCGCTGCTCCTATCCGTTGACCGCGCTCGGCGTGGTCTCGCGCGTCTACACCAACTTGGCGGTGCTGGACGTCACCCCCGAGGGCTTCGCGGTGCGCGACATGATCCCGGGCATGACGCTGGAGGCGTTGCAGGCACGCACCGAAGCGAAGCTGCGTCCCGCCGCATGAGCGCGACCGAACATCCCCCGCTGCTGGTCGAGCGCGACGGGCCGATCGCGATCCTGACCATGAACATGCCCGAGCGGCGCAACGCGCTCGGCGTGCCGATGCGCGCGGCCTTCGTCGAGGCGCTGGAGGAGCTGGAGGCGGACCGTACGGTGCGCGCGGCCGTGGTCACGGGCGCTGCGGGAACGTTCTGTTCCGGAGGCGATCTGACCGGCATGGAGGTGGACGGGCTCGATGCGGCGCGCGAGCGGATGCGGCGGACGCACAAGATGATCCGGCTGATGATCGGCTCGCGCCTGCCGCTGATCGCCGCGGTGGAGGGGTGGTGCGTCGGTGCCGGGGTCTCGATCGTCTGCGCCTGCGACCACGCGGTGGCTGCCGGCGATTCGCTGTTCCGCGCGCCCTTCGCAAAGGTGGGGCTGATCCCCGATCTCGGCTTGCTGCACACCTTGCCGCGGCGGGTCGGATTTGGCCATGCGCGGGAGATGCTGCTGTTCGGCGAGACCATGGACGCGCGGCGTGCGCACGGGATCGGCCTGGTCGATCGGCTGTGCGCGCCGGGCGAGGCGCTGGCGGAGGCGAAGAAACGCGCCCTCGTGCTCGCCGAGCTCGCGCCGCTGAGCCTCGCGCTGACCAAGGCCGCGCTCGCCGAGGGGCTGGAGCAGTCGCTCGCGACCGAGCGCGAACTCCAGGCTGCGCTGTTCATGACCGCCGACCACGCGGAGGGGAAGCGCGCCTTCCTGGAGAAGCGCGCGCCGACGTTCCGCGGTACCTGAACACCTGCATCCCTTTAATTACGAATACGCAATGGAAGCGGTGTTTGCAGGGTAGGATCGGTTGGCATGCCTTGCGAAAGCCTTGAGATTGCGAGTAGACAACAATAGCATTCACCAAATGAGCGGAGGGGCCGATGGATCCGTCGGGCGCAGGTGCCTGGCTGGCCGTGGCGCTCGGTATCGCGACGGCCGGATGCGCCGCCGACCGGCCGGGGACGGCGCCTGGCAGCCTTGGACGCGAGCCGGTGGCCATGGCAGCCGCTCCAGGCGAAGTGCAGCGGCCTCCTTTCGTCTATTATTCGCCGGAGCAACGGCGCGGCCGGTTCCGCACCGTGGCGGAGGAGAATCTCGGCAATCTCGATGCGGCACGCCCGCTTGCGCCGCGCATGATCGAGGTCGATCTGATCGTCGCCCAGCAGGTGATGGACGCGTCTCCGGAGGCGGCCAGGAAGAAAAGGAGATCCGCAACGACGTGGTCGGCTGGCTGATCCAGGCCTCCGACGAGCGCTGCGGCCTCTACCTCGAAACCCTGAACGAGACCGATCGCGAGACCAGCGTCTTTTTCAACGGCCTCGCGACGATCCTCGGCGGGCTCGGCGCGATCTTCACGCCGGCGACGACGGTTCGTGCCCTGTCGGGGGCGGCCGGCATCTCCGCCGGGGTCGGCGGCAACTGGAGCAACAGTGCCTTCCTCGCCCAGTCGCAGCAGGCGATCGCGAAGCCCATCCGGTCGCGGCGGGCGACGATCCGCGACGAGGTCCGCGGGCGCTTCGGCGACGAGGTGACGGCTTGGCCTTTGTCTTCCGCGGCATCCGATGTGCAGCGCTACCACGATTCCTGCAGCCTGCCCGGCGCCTTCGCGGAGATCACGGATGCGCTGCAGCGGCCATCCGTGACGGTGCGCACGCCCCTTGACATCACCCGCTCGCGAACGCGCGAGGCGGCGGCACTGAGGTTCCAGCGCGAATGCGTGGCGGCGGCGAATGCCGATCCCAGCAGCGCCTGCTGCAAGGCGCTGAAGGAGGAGGCGAACGCGACGGGCGGAGGCTGACACGTCACCGAATCCGGGCTTCACTGCCGGCCACGCAGCGACACCGGAGTTCGGAGCGACGCATGACCCACCTTCACGCCCTGTCGGCGCTTGAGCAGGCGCGGCTGATCCGCACCCGCGCGGCGAGCGCGCGCGAGGTGATGCAATCGTTCCTGGCCAGGCTGGATGCGGTGAACGGCCGGATCAATGCGATCGTCGAGGTGCGGACCGACGAGGCCCTGGCGCTTGCCGATGCGGCGGATGCGGCGGTGAAGCGCGGCGAGGCGCTGCCCGCGCTGCATGGCGTGCCGGCCACCATCAAGGTCAACGCGGACCAGAAGGGCTACGCGACCACGAACGGCGTGGTCGCCTACAAGGACCTGATCGCGCCGGACGACAGCGGCGTGGTGGCGAACCTGCGGGCTTCGGGCGTGATCCCGGTCGGACGCACCAATGCGCCCTGCTACTCCTACCGCTACTTCACCGACAACGCGCTGCATGGCCGCACGCTGAATCCGCGCAATCCGGCGCTGACGCCGGGCGGGTCTTCGGGCGGTGCCTCGGCCGCGCTCGCTGCCGGCATCGGCGCGATCGCGCATGGCAACGATCTCGGCGGCTCGATCCGCTACCCGGCCTACGCCACGGGCGTCGCCGGCATCCGCCCGAGCCTCGGCCGCGTGCCGGCCTACAACCCGCTCGCGACGGCCGAGCGGCCGATCACGCTGCAACTGTTCAGCGTCCAGGGACCGCTCACACGGCACATCGCCGATCTCCGTGCCGCGCTGGTCGCGATGATGACCGGGCCGCAGCCCGATCCGTGGCACACCCCGTCGCCGCTTGCGGGCGCGCCCGCCGCCCGGCCGATCCGGGTCGGACTCGCGACGCTTGGCGCCGCCCCGCCGGTCGCCGCCGCGCTGCGCCAGGTGGCGGGGTGGCTGGCGGAGGCGGGCTACGTCGTCGAGGAGGTCACGCCGCCGCACTGGGACGAGGCGGCGGCGCTGTGGCGCGCGCTGCTCATGACCGACAGCCTGCGCTTCATGCAGCCGCTCATCGAGGCGAACGGCGATCAGGCGACCAAGGCGAGCTGGGCCGCATGGTCGGCCAATGTCGCGGCCGCCGACGAGGAGGCCTATGCGGCCGGGCTCGCGCGCCGCACCGCGATCCTGCGCGACTGGCACCGCTTCTTTCGCCGCCATCCGCTGCTGCTCTGCCCCGTCAGCCGCGAGACGCCCTTCCCGATCGACCTGGACCTGACCGCCGAGGGGCAGGTGCGCATCCTGCGCGCGCAGGAGCCGCTCTACGTGTTCAACTTCCTCGGCTTGCCGGGCGCGGTGGTGCCGACGGCGACGGTGGCGGACAACATCCCGCTCGGCGTGCAGCTCGTTGCCGACCGGTTCCGCGAGGATCTGTGTCTGGACGCGGCGGAGGTGATCGAGGCGCGCGCAGGCGGCCCCGCGATCGTCGATCCGGCGTAGCGTCACTCCTCCTTCGGGCTGCGGCTGAGCAGCGCCTCGACCAGGATCGCCGGGCTCGCGCGACTGTCCAGCAGCGTGGCGACGGCCTCGGCGATCGGCAACTCGGTGCGGGTGCGCGCGGCGCGCGCGAGCAGCGCGGGGGCCGTGTGCACGCCTTCCGTGACGCCGACGCGGGCGGCCAGTACGTCGACGAGCGCCTCGCCGCGGCCGAGCGCGACCCCGAGCGAGTGGTTGCGGCTGGCGGCACCCGTGCAGGTGAGGATGAGATCGCCGAGGCCCGACAGCCCCGCCGCCGTCTCGGGCCGGCCGCCCTCGGCCGCGACCAGGCGCGCGAGTTCCGCCACCCCGCGCGTGATCAGCGCCGCGCGCGCGTTCTCGCCGAGCCCCATCCCCTCCACCACGCCGGCGGCGATCGCGATCACGTTCTTCGCCGCCCCGCCGAGCTGCACGCCGACGATGTCGGCCGAGCCGTAGAGGCGGAAACGCGGGATCGCGAGCAGCGCGAGCAGCCGCGCGCGCAACGCCTCGTCGTCGGTCGCGAGCACGCCGGCGGCGGGCAGCCCGGCGATCAGTTCGTGGGCGAAATTCGGACCGCAGAGCGCGGCGACGGCAGAGGCGGGAAGGGTCTGCGCCAGGATCTCCGACGGCAGATGCAGCGTCTCGCGCTCGATCCCCTTGGCGCAGATCACGGCAGGCGCGGCATCCGGCCAGTACAGCCGCAGCGCGGCGGTGATGCTGCGCAGCGCCTGGGTGGGCACGTCGAGCAGCACCGCGCTGGCGTGGCGCATGGCCGCGCCGGCATCCGCGGTCACCGTCAGCGAGTCCGGGATCGTGTGGCCGGGAAGGTAGCGCGTGTTCTCGCGCGCCACCTGGAGTTCCGCCGCGCGCTGCGGCGCGCGCGCCCACAGCACGGTCGGACGGATCGGTGCCAGCCGCGCCGCGAGCGCCGTGCCCCAGGCACCCGCGCCGATCACGGCGATCGCGTCAGTCACGCGTGGCCTCCAGGTGGATCTCGGCGGATGGGTCGTCGGCAAGGCGCGCGCGCAGCGCGTCCAGGATGGCGCCCGCGCGCTCGCCATACTGCCATGGCGCATTGATCACGAGCAGGCCCGAACCGTTCAGCCGCGCCGGATCGAGGGGCGGACGGAGATAGAGCGCGGCGTCCACCCGCCTCGGCGGATCGCGCAGGGCATCGCGCAGGGCACGGACGGGGGCGAGGTGCTTCACGGGATACCACGCCGCCAGGATGAAGGTCGGCGCGGCGCGGTGGGCGGCACGCATCGCCGCGGCGACCTGGTGGTGCTCGTCGGCGGACTCGTAGGGCGGGTCGAACAGCACCAGTCCGCGCTTCATCCCCGCCGGTGGAACGACACCGCGCAGCACGTAGGCATCGCCGCAGCGCAGGGTGATCCGCGGGTCGCCTCCCGCCCAGGCGGCGAGGGCCGCGTACTCCTCCGGGTGCTTCTCGTTCAGCACCAGGCGATCCTGCGGGCGGAGCAGCGCGCGCGCGATCGCCGGGCTGCCGGGATAGAGGCCGAGACGGCGCACCAGCGCGACGTACTCGGCAAGGGCGGGCGGCGGGTCGTCGAGCAGGCGGCCGATCCCGGCGCGCCATTCGCCGGTGCGCGTCGCCTCCTCGCCGGTGAGATCGTAGGTGCCACGCCCGGCGTGCAGATCGGCGATCGCGAAGGGCGTGTCCTTGCGCCTGAGCGCGTCGATCAGCGCCACCAGCAGGGCGTGCTTCAGGCAGTCCCCGTGGTTGCCGGCGTGGAAGGCGTGGCGATAGTTCATGCCTCCGCGGCGAGGCGCGCACGGATCTCGCCCAGGCTGCGCCGCGCCGTTCCGGTGTGGTCGAAGTTGGCGTCGTCCAGCCAGAGCGCGAGCGCCGCGCGGCGGAGCGGCCACTCCGCGTCCGTGATCGAGTACCAGGCCGTATCGCGCGAGCGACCCTTGATGATGCGATGGTTGCGGTGTGTGCCCTCGTAGACGAAGCCGAGCCTGTCGGCCGCGCGGCGCGATGGTGCGTTGAGGGCGTGACACTTCCACACCAGACGGCGATAGCCGAGATCGTCCATCGCATGGCGCATCAGCAGGGCGATCGCCTCGGTCGCCGCGCGAGTGCGCTGCATGGCCGGGCTGAACCAGACATGGCCGATCTCGATGTCGGCGTCCGCGGGACGGATCTCCATGAAGGACAGCCACCCCGTGACCACGCCCGCGACATGGGGGCGGACGGCGAAGAACATCGGGTCATGCTGTGCTGCCTGCGTGCCGACCAGTCGGCGCAACGCGGCCTCCGACGCGAAGGGGCCGGAGCCGAGATAGGTCCAGGTGTGGTCCGCCCCCTGGGCCGCGCGCCAGAGGTCGGGGGTGTGGCGGACATGCAGCGGTTCGAGCGTCACATGGGCGCCCCGATGCGTGACGCGCGCCGGCAGGGGGCGTGGCGTGTCGTCCACCTCGGGACCGAGCGGCAGGGCGTCGGTCATGCGGGTCGTCCGCGCAGGAGATCGATGATGCGCGCGGTGCGCGCGCGGGTGCGATCGAGTGCGCGCTGCTGATCGAGCACCACGAGCGTCAGGCGTGCCGTGTCGATGTCGGGCGGCTTGGCCATCGCGGCCATCACGGCGCGTTCGAGCAGCGCGATGCGTTCGCCGAGTGCGGCCGTCTCCTCGCGTGACAGGCGCCAGAGGGTCGCGAGTTGTTCGGCCGGATCGGAGGCGGGCTCGCTCAGTGGAGCATCTCCGGCACGCGCTCGGCCGGCGGGGTGTTGCGGCTGCGGCGCACTCGGATCACGCCGTCGGTCAGGACCATGCCGATGCCCGGCAGGTCGCCGGCGGCGAGGGCTTCGAGCAGCGTTGCGCCGGCCGAGCCCTGCGGGCGATCGCAGAGCACGATGTCCGCCGGACGGCCCGGCGCGAGGATGCCGGTGTCAAGGCCGCGCACCCGGGCAACGTTGCCGGTGGCCCAGCAGATCACTCGCTCGGGCGGCGCTCCGCCGACCGAGGCGAGGAGCGCGATGGTCCGCAGCATGCCGAGCGGCTGCACGCCGGACCCTGCCGGCGCGTCCGTGCCGATGGTCAATTGCGCCTCCTTGCCAAGCTCGCGCATCAGGTTCATGGCGAACAGGGCGACGCGCGGATTGCCGTTGTGGATGATCTCGATCGCGCGCGCGGTCGTCTCGCAGATCCGGCGCACCTGGTCCTGGTCGAGTGCCGTCGGTCCGCCGTTGATGTGGCTGCAGACATCGGCATCCGCCGCAAGCACCACCTCGGCCCCGATATACGAGGATCCGGGCACGGACGGACCACCGACATGGGTCACGGTCGACAGGCCGTGCCGGCGCGCGCACGCCACCATGGCGCGCGCCTCCTCCGCCCCGGTGACGCTGCCGAGCCCGATCTCGCCCATCAGCCTTACCCCGTTCGCCGCCATTTCGGCGAAGTCGGCGTCGGTCAGGCCGCGTTCGGGGATGACGGCGCCGGCCAGCACCCGGACGCCGTTCGGCATGATGTCGCCGAACGACTTGCGCGCGACGATGGCAAGCGCCTTCGCGCCCGCAGGGTCGCGCGGGCGGCCCGGCAGGTGCACCTCGCCCGCCGATATCATGCCAGTCACCCCGCCGTTCAGGCACGACTCGATCCAGCCGAGCTGATTCTGGCGCGGCGTCCAGTCCCCGAACACGGTGTGGACGTGGTTGTCGATCAGCCCCGGCATGGCGGCGCAGCCGCGCGCGTCGATGCTGACACGGGCGTTTCCGGTGTCGCAGTCTGCGGCGCGGCCGATCGCGGTGATGCGGCCGCCTTCGGCGACGATGGTGTCGGCATCGAGGATCGGCTCTTCGAGCCTGCCGGACAGCATGAGGCCGATGTTGCGGATGACGAGCTTGCCGACTTGCGTCTCGGCGCCTGCGGCGAGGGCCATGCGTTCCTCCAGAACATGGGCGGGGCGCCGCAAGGACCCCCGCACCCCCCTGGAAGGTGGTCCTGCCGGGATGGGGGTGCGGGGGAGCGGCCTTGCGGCCCTTCCCCGCGCTACTTTTCCACGAAAGCCTTCTCGATCACATAGGTCCCGGGTGTTCCCGAGGACCCTTCCACGAACCCCTCGCGTTCGGCGATGGCGCGGCACTCGGCGAGCATGTCGGGCCCGCCGCAGATCATGATCCGATCCTCCGCCGGATCGAACCCGCCGCGCCCGAGATCGGCGAACAGCGTCCCGTCCTCGATGAACTGCGTGATCCGCCCATGCCGATGGAACGGCTCGCGCGTCACCGTCGGATAGTAGACGAGCTTGGCGCGCACCTCCTCGCCGAGGAATTCGTGCTCGGGCAGCTCGCGCGTGATCCACTCACGGTAGGCGAGTTCGCGCTCGAACCGGCAGGTGTGCGTCAGCACCACGCGATCGAAGCGCGCATAGGTTTCGGGGTCCTTGATGATGCTCATGAACGGCGCGATGCCGGTGCCGGTGCTCAACAGGAACAGCGTCCGCCCAGGCACCAGATAGCTCACCACCAGCGTGCCGGTGGGCTTGCGGCCGACATAGAGCCCGTCGCCCGGCCGGATGTGCTGGAGCCGCGAGGTGAGCGGCCCGTCCGGCACCTTGATCGAGAGGAACTCGAGCTGCTCCTCGTAGTTGGCCGAGACCATCGAATAGGCGCGCAGCAGCGGCTTCCCGTCCACCGGGATGCCGATCATGGTGAACTCGCCGTTCTCGAACCGGAATGCCGGGTCGCGCGTGGTGGTGAGACTGAACAGCGTGTCGGTCCAGTGATGGACCGTCAGCACGGTCTCGACGTTGAGGTTGCCGACCGGCCTGGGCTTTGCCGCGACATCGGTGCTCATGCGAATGCCATCCGTTGCAGGAGCTGAAGAAAGATCCGGCGCTCGGCCGGGTCGAGCGGCGCGAGCGTCGCCTCGCTGATCGCGATCGCGGCGGGCAGCGTCGCCTCGACGAGCGCGATGCCGGCCCCGGTCGGCGCGAGCAGGCTCGCCCGCCGATCCGCCGGGTCGGCCGAGCGCGTGATCAGCCCGCGGGCGCGGAGCCGGCGCACCACGCCCTGGATCGTCGCCGGGTCCATCGCCGTCAGCCGGCCGAGCCGGTTCTGGCTCGCCCGGCCCTCGCGCACGAGGGTGACCAGCGCCGCCCACTGCATCGGCGTCAGCGCGGCGGGCCCGATCCCCTCCAGGAAGATCGCGGCATGGCGCTGATGTGCACGGCGGAGCAGATGGCCGACCTGGTCCTCCAGCGCATATGTCAAGGGCTGATGCTGGCGTGGTCGGGGCAGGTCCTTCAGGACCAAGGTCAGGCCTCCTGGATCATTTGTGTACAAATGATCTCTCGGGGACCACCGGATGTCAAAGGAAAGATCGCCGCGGGGACGCCGGGAACCCGCGGGCAGCGCCGCGCATGTCTCGCGGCGCCGTGCAGCGCGGGAGTTCTTGTAACGGCGTCGGCACTGTGGTTTGAGAGCCATGGGCCGGAGACGGCGCGGGGGCGCGCCAGCCGGCGTGTGGACAGGGAGGATCGAGCAATGAATGACGTGAAGACCAAGCGCGCGGGACGTCGCGGCTTCCTCAAGACGGCAGCCCTCGGCGGCGCCGTCGCTGCGGCGGGGACGCTGGCGGCGCCGCAGGTCAGCCGGGCGCAGACGATCACGTGGCGGTTCCAGTCGACCTGGCCGACCCGCGACATCTTCCACGAGTTCGCTGCCGACTATGTGAAGCGGGTCAACGACATGGCCGGCGGGCGGCTCCGGCTCGAATTGCTGCCGGCCGGCGCCGTGGTCGGCGCGTTCCAGCTGCTGGACGCCGTCTCGGCCGGCACGCTGGACGGCGGCCATGGCGTGTCGGCCTACTGGTTCGGCAAGAACAAGGCCTTCAGCCTGTTCGGAACCCCGCCGGCCTGGTTCCGTGACGCCAACAACTATCTCGCCTGGTTCTATCATGGCGGCGGCGAGGCCCTGTACAACGAGCTGATCGGCGAGATCCTTCGGGTCAACGTGGTCGGCTTCCAGACCGGCCCGATGCCGACCCAGCCGCTCGGGTGGTTCAAGAACCCGGTGGAACGGGTCGAGCAGCTGCGCGGTCTGAAGTTCCGCACGGTCGGCTTGGCGACCGACCTGTTCAACGAGCTCGGCTCGGCGGTGGTGGCGTTGCCGGGCGGCGAGATCGTGCCCGCGCTGGAGCGCGGGGTGATCGACGGCGCCGAGTTCAACAACCCCTCGTCGGATCGCCTGCTCGGTTTCCCCGACGTCGCCAAGGTCTACATGCTGCAGTCCTTCCATCAGCATACCGAGACCTTCGAGGTTCAGTTCAACAAGGCGAAGTACGATGCGCTTCCGGCCGAACTGAAGGCGATCATCCGGTTCTCGGCGGAGGCCGCGAGCGCCGACATGAGCTGGAAGCTGCAGGAGCGCTATCCGAAGGACCTGATCGAAATGACGCAGCGGCAGGGCGTCCGCGCGATCACGACCCCCCGGCCCATCCTCGAGGCGCAGCTGCGCGCCTGGGATGCGGTGGTCGCGCGGCTGGAGGGTGACACCTCCTCGCCGGCCGCCGGGCCGTTCTTCAAGAAGGTCTGCGACAGCCAGCGCGACTGGTGCCGCCGCACCGGCACCTATTTCCTCCGCAACGAGGCGCCGTCGGTGCTCGCCTTCAACCACTTCTTCGCCCGCGGCTGATCACTGCTCGGTCACGGCGCCCGCTCCGGAGTTTCCGGGGCGGGCGCCGCTGCGACGGAACGGACCTCTCCCATGCAATCGGTGCTGCTCGCGATCGACCGCGTCAGTACGCTTGCCGGCAAGATCGCCGGCTGGGCGATCGTCGCCCTCACCGGCGTGATCTGCTACGAGGTGTTCGCGCGCTATCTGTTCCGGGCCCCGACCGCCTGGGCCTACGACACCTCCTACATGCTCTACGGCTTCCTGTTCATGCTGGCAGGGGCATATACGTTGGCCCGCAACGGGCATGTACGGGCGGACTTTCTCTATCGCTCGATGCCGCCACGCCGTCAGGCGCTTCTGGACCTGCCGCTCTACCTGATCTTCTTCGTGCCCGGCATGCTGGCGCTGATCTGGTTCGGCTGGAACTTCTTCCACTTGTCGTATCTTCAGAACGAGCGTTCGTCGGTCACGCCTGATGGGCCGCTGATCTGGCCGTTCAAGTTCCTGATCCCCTTCTGCGGCGCGCTCATGCTGCTGCAGGGCATCGCCGAGATCGTGCGCTGCGTGATTGCGATCCGCACCGGCGAGTGGCCGGAGAAGCTGGCCGACGTCGAGGAGACCGAGGCGCAGGCGCTGGCGCTGGCGTCCGCGCAGCAGGCGGCCGCAGCCGCGCAGGCGAAGGCGACGGAGGAGCGCCGGTGAGCGATCCCGTCCTCGGCATGGTGATGCTGGGCAGCTTCATCCTGATCGTGCTGCTCGGTTTCCCGGTGGCGTTCACGCTGATGGCGATGGGGATCGGCTTCGGTTACGTCAGTCTGGGCGATCGCGTGTTCGATCTGCTGGTGCAGCGCACCTACGCGGTGATGGCGAATGACGTGCTGATCAGCGTGCCTTTGTTCATCTTCATGGGCTACGTGATCGAGCGCGCGAACATCCTTGATCGATTGTTCCACGCGCTGCAACTGGCGTCGCGGGCGCTGCCGGGCGCCCTCGCGATCGCCACGCTCGTCACCTGCGCGATGTTCGCCACGGCCACGGGGATCGTCGGCGCTGTGGTGACGCTGATGGGGCTGCTCGCCTATCCGGCGATGCTGCGGGCGGGCTACGACACCCGGCTCGCGTCCGGCATCACCTGCGCCGGCGGCTGCCTCGGCATCCTGATCCCGCCCTCGATCATGTTCATCCTGTATGGCGCGACGGCCGGCGTTTCGGTCGCGCGGCTCTATGCCGCCGCCTTCGTGCCCGGCGCGATGCTGGCCGGGATGTACATGGTCTACACCTTCATCTTCGCGCTGGTGAACCCGAAGGCGGCGCCGCGGCTGCCGGCGCACATGGCGGCCGGCTCGCTCCTCGAGATCGTCTGGGCGCTGGTGACCTCCTTCGTGCCGCTGGCGCTCCTGATCGCCGCGGTGCTCGGCGCGATCCTGTTCGGGCTGGCAACGCCATCCGAAGCGGCCGCGATGGGCAGCCTCGGCGCGATCCTGCTTGCCGCGGCCTACCGTGCGCTGACCTGGGCCAAGCTGAAGGAGAGCGTGTTCCTGACCGCGCGCACCTCGGCGATGGTGTGCTGGCTGTTCGTCGGCGCCTACATCTTCACCAGCGTGTTCGGCTGGCTGGGCGGCCACCACGTGGTCGAGGACTTCATGGTCAACTACCTCGACCTGTCGCCGGTCGGCTTCATGATCATCACGCAGCTGATCATCTTCCTGCTCGGCTGGCCGCTGGAATGGTCCGAGATCGTGCTGATCTTCGTGCCGATCTTCCTGCCGCTGCTCGACACCTTCGGCATCGATCCGATCTTCTTCGGCGTCATCGTGGGGCTCAATCTCCAGACCAGCTTCATGACGCCGCCGGTGGCCATGGCTGCCTACTACCTCAAGGGCGTGGCGCCACCGCAGGTCCGGATCCAGGAGATCTTCCAGGGCTGCCTGCCCTTCGTCGGGATCGTGGTGCTCTGCATGGCGACCCTCTACGTCTTTCCCGACGTCGCGCTGTTCCTGCCGGAGTATCTCTACGCCACGCCGCCGCTGCCGACCGGCGACGACCCGAGCGCGATCCCGGAGGGGGGGTTCCAGGTCGACGAGATCATGCCCGCGCTGCCGCCGCTGAATTGAGGAGCGCGATGCCGCGTTTCACCTCTGCCGCCGCGCGTCAGGCGGCACTGCTGGTCGCCGAGGCGGTGGGCGATGCCGACGCGCCGCTGGTGCTGCCCGAGACCTGCCGGCCGGGCACGGTGGCGGCCGGACGGCGGATCGCCGCGCTCGCGCTCGAACAGCTCGGGCTCGTTTCGATCGGCCTCAGGCTGGCGCCCCGCTTCGACGGCACAGGCGCGGTCGCCGGGCCGCTCATCGAGGGGCGGCTGCTCCGCAGCCCGGCCGCCGCGCCGCCGCCCGGCCCCGGCAGGCGCCGTTGCACGCTCGCCGTGGTCGCCCAGCTCGGCGCGGCGCTGTCCCCGCGTGTGCGGCCCTGGCGGGTCAAGGAGGTGGCGGCGCGCATCGCCTCGCTGCATGTGGCGATCGATCTGGCCCAGACACGTTTTGCGGACGGGCCGCCTGATCTGCCGCAGCATGTGGCCGATCTCGCCGGGCTGGGCCTCGTGCTGTTCGGGCCGCCCGCCCGCGCCGGCTGGCAGGAGGCGATCCTGAAGCCGCTGGCGGCATCCGTCGAACCCGACGTCTGGCGCGGTGCCGTCGATGTCGGCGTCGCCCTTGTCGCGGCTGCCGAGGAGGCGCGTACCGCGGGCGGGCTGCCCGCGGGTGCGGTGCTGGTCGTCGCCGGGCTGTCACCCGAAGTCGCCGACGCGCCGGCGACAGTACGCATCACGCGGCTCGGCACCGCGGAGCGGCTTGCCGTGCCGGAGCGCTGACGGGCCTCAGACGGATCCGGCTGTGCCGCGCATGAGTCTGAGCAGCCACGTCATCGCGGCCATGGCCCAGAACCCCATCGCCAGGATCGCCGCGCGGTCCGCGTGCCACAGATACCGTTCGCGCAGCACGCGGCCGAGCAGCGCTTGGCTCCGCTCGCGCGACAGCCGCAGCCCGCGCCCGACCACCGACCAGAGTTCGGTGCGGCGCACATCCGCCCGCGGCGCGCGATGGCCGAGCCAGAGCAGCATCGCGAACACGGCGCTTGTGAGCACGGCGCCGGCGCGGAACGCCAGCACCATGTCGAAGGAGAGGGCGAGCATGGTGAACGCCACGCCCAAGCCGGCGAAGGCGCAGGCACGGCGGATGGTCTGGTCGGCGACAGCCAGGATGCGGTCCATGGAGCGCTCCCTGAGGGGCCCAGTGTGCCGTCAGCCGAAGCCGATCGCGAGTCCCGCGAGCGTGAGCCGGTGTGCGTGGCGCGGGACTCCTCGCCGCGCCCCGGCCCGCCGCCGACATCTCATGACCGCGGTCGGACGGCCCGGAGTGCGGGGCGCAGCGATGCGGGCGGGCCGTGCCCGCTCGTCCTCAGGCCAATCCGGGCAGCCAGAGCGAGATGCCGGGAAACGCGGCCAGCAGCACGAGGCGCACGGCATCGGAGGCGCAGAAGCCGACCACGCCGCGCCACGTCGCGGTCATCGGCACATCCTTCGCCAGCGCGTTGATCACGAACAGGTTGAGTCCGAACGGCGGCGAGATCATGCCGACCTCGACGGCCACCAGCACCAGGATGCCGAACCAGACGAGGAGCTGGGTCTGGTTCATGCCGAAATCGAGCGCGAGCATCAGCGGCACGAACACCGGCAGGGTCAGCAGCACCATGGCGAGGCTTTCCATGGCGCAGCCGAGCAACAGATACGCGCCGAGGATGACGGCGAGCACCGTCATCGGGCCGAGGCCGAGCGAAACGACCCAGCCGGACAGCGCGGTCGGCAGGCGCGAGAGGGCGAGCGCGGCGGAGAACAGTTCGGCCCCCAGCAGGATGACGAACATGAGTGCCGACGTCTCCGCGGTGGCGAGCAGGCTCTCGACCAACTCCTTGCCCCGCATCCCGCCGATCGTCACCGCGAGCAGCCCGACGGCCGCGGCCCCCACGGCCGCGCCCTCGGTGGGCGAGAACCAGCCGTCGTAGATGCCGATCACCACCAGCAGGAACACCAGCGCCGCGGGCCAGATCTCGCGGCTCTCCGCGAGGCGCCGTCGCCACGGCAGGCGTGGCGACGGGGGCGCTGCGGCCGGGCTCAGCCGCGCATACAGATGCACCACCAGCATGTAGCCGACCGTCGCGAGCAGGCCGGGCACAGCGGCGGCGATGAACAGGTTGCCGATCGATTGCTCGGTGTAGATCGCGTAGATGACGAGAATGATCGACGGCGGGATCAGGATGCCGAGCGTGCCGCCGGCCGCCAGCGTGCCGGTGGCGAGCGCGGGCGAGTAGCCGGCGCGGCGCATCTCCGGCCATGCCACCTTGCTCATCGTCGCGGCGGTCGCGAGCGAGGAGCCGCAGATGGCGCCGAAGGCGGCGCAGCCGCCGATGGTCGCAAGGGCGAGGCCGCCGCGCCAGTGGCCGAACCAGGCGCGGGCGGCGCGGAACAGCGCGGCGTTCATGCCGCCCTTGGTCGCGAACTCGCCCATCAGCAGGAACAGCGGAATCACCGAGAGCGTGTAGGACGAGAAGCGGCTGAAGGAGAGCGTCTTCAGCGTGTTCAGCAGCGGCCACCATCCGGCGATCGCGGCATAGCCGGCGCCACCTGCGACCAGCATCGCGATGCCGACCGGCACGCGCCCCAGCAGCAGCACGGCGATGCCGCCGAACATGGCGGCGCCGATGTCCTGCGGCGTCATGTCCGACGTCGCGGTCCCGACCAAGCCTGCCGCACGGTTTCGGCGGTCCAGAGCGCCATGCCGAGGGCAGCGGCGCCGTAGCCCCACCACATCGGCAGCTGCAGGAACATCGTCGCGCGGCCGCGCTCGTGCATGTCGATGCCGCCCTGGATCAGGCGCCAGGCGAGCACGGCGACGACCAGGGCGACCAGCATGCCGACGGCGGCATCCAGCCCCTGCTTCACCCGGGCAGGGGCACGCGCGGTGAACACGTCAAGCCGGATGTGCGCCCGCCGCACCTGGCACCACGGCATGAACCAGGCGATCGCCACGCCGACGAGCATCTCGACGATCTCGGTATCGCCGAGGATCGGCCGCCCGAAGGCGGCCGACAGCACCGACGCCACCGTCACTCCCATGGCCGCGAGCAGCAGGACGCCGCCCGCGATCGCGAGCCATCGTGCCGCCAGGCCGAGCCGGTCGAGCGGCGCGGCCTCAGACCCGTCCATGCCGTGCGGTGATCGCCATCAGGTCGTCGAACATCTGCTGGCCCGGCCGCCCCAGACGGTTCATCTCGCGGATCCAGGTCTCGTGCGCGGG
This sequence comes from uncultured Elioraea sp., assembly GCA_937995555.1. Classification (GTDB taxonomy): domain Bacteria; phylum Pseudomonadota; class Alphaproteobacteria; order Acetobacterales; family Acetobacteraceae; genus Elioraea. The sequence continues at coordinate 3,989 of CALKJX010000026.1, read as the reverse complement.
CTTGGCGGCCGCGACCCAGCGCGCCCGCTCCTCGGCGGAGATCGTGATGATCTCGTTGCCCGGCGCGCCGCGGTTGGCGGCGATGGCAGGCGCCGTCTGGCTGTCCCAGACCTCGCCCATCTTCTTTGCGTAGGCGCTGCCGCTGTTGGCGTCGATCACCGCGCGCAGCTCCGCCGGCAGGCGGTCATAGGCGCGGCGGCTCATCAGCGTCAGCAGCATGCCCTGGAACACGGCCGTGTCGGTGTGGAACTTGGCGACCTCGTAGAAGCGGTAGGGAAGGGTGATCGCCCAGTTGATCATCATTCCGTCGACCTGGCCGCGCGCCAGAGCCTCGTACACGCCCGGCAACGGGATGCCGACCGGGGTCGCGCCGAAGGCGGAGATCGTCTCGCCTATGAAGCGACCTGCGACCCGGATGCGCAGGCCGCGGAAATCCTCGAGCGACCGGATGGGCTTGCGTGTCGTGTGCACCACCGCCCGGTCGGTGGCGTGGATCGAGATGATCTTGATGCCGCGGTATTCGGTCGCGGCGAGGTGCTTCTCGGCGAACTCCATCGCCGCCGGGCTCATCGTCGTCGAAGTGCCGGTATTCACGAACGGAAGCTCGAGCCCCTCGGTGCCGGGGAAGCGTCCGGGCGTGAAGCCGGGTACCGTCCAGATGATGTCGACCACGCCGTCCTCGAGCTGCTGCACCAGATCGCGGGCTTGGCCGCCGAGCTGCAGGGCGGGATAGACCTCCACCCGGATGCGGCCGCCGCTTTCCCGGCCCACCGTCTCCGCCCAGCGATCGAGGTGCATGGTGTGGTCGAGCGCGGTCGGCGAACTGAAGGAGTGCAGGCGCAGGGTAAAAGTCTGGGCGGATGCACGCCGGCTGGGCAACAGGGCTGGCGCGGCGAGGCCGGCGGCGATCAGGCTGCGTCGAAGCATTCGTGTCTCTCCCGGATGACTGGGATGGCGTGGGGACGTGGTCATGCAGCCGCCGTGCCGAGTTGCGCCGCCGACATCTCGTCAGGTACCTCGAACTCCGGCGTGTCGTAGGCGACCAGCGCCCGATAGTGCTCCTCCGCGTCGGCGCGGAACAGGTCGGCGGCGAGCGCCTGTGTCAGGCGCGGAACGGCGAACTTCATGGCATTGATGGAGCTGCCGGAGGGGCCGAAGCTCACCGTCGCGCCGAAACTGAACAGGTGCACGTCGGCCAGCCACGGCGCCGTGTCCGGCACGCGTTCGGTCAGCGCGAAGCCTGGGGTGAGATAGGGAAACTTCGCCAGTCGCGGGTTCTCCTGCCCTGCTGGCGGCCGGTAGCGATCGCCCCAGGTCGCGATCAGGCGGGCATGCGGGGCGAGCGCGGGTTGGGCAGCGACGTCCATCTCGAAGCCCGTGCCGCAGATGATGAAATCCGCGGCGAGGACACCGCGGGGGGTATCGATCTCGACGCGGTCGCCGAGGACACGGGCGCCGAGCCACGGCGCTCCGGTCAGCAGCGTGAAACCCGCATGCCGTGTGGTCCGCTCCCAGGTCTCGCGCGGGAAGGCTTCGCGGACAGACAACAGATGGTTCATCCACTTCCAGCGGTCGGCGTCCGGGAGGGACGGGAAGCCGCGGAAGAATCCGGCATAGGAGATCTGCTTGTAGGGCTGCACCCGCTGCAGGACGGGCCGACGGCAGCACAGGGTAACGCGTGCGCCGTGCTCGAGCGCGGTGGCGGCGTTGTCGAACGCCGAGGCGCCCGCGCCGAGCACGGCCACGTGCTTGCCGGCGAGTGCGGCGAAGTCGATGGCGTCGCCGGTATGCGCGCGGAACCGCGCCGGCAGTGCCGCGACGACGTCCGGCATCCACCAGCGCCCGGGCGTCTCGATGCCGGTCGCGAGCACCACCTTGCGGGCGATCAGCGTCGCTTCGCCCGCCCCGTCGCGCAGCGTCGCGGCCAGGCCCTCGCGGCACGGCGCGAGCGCGACCAGATCGGCCCCGTTGCGCACCGGCAGGCAGAGGGTCCGGCGGAACCACAGCAGGTAGTCCGCCCAGAGTTCCTTCGGGATCTTGTCGAGCGCGGCGAAGGCATCTGTGCCCCGCTGGGCCTCGAACCACGCCTGGAAGGTGAGGGAAGGGATGTCAAGGTCGGGGCCGGTGACGGTCTTCCAGGACCGCAGCGTCTCCATCCGCGCGATGTCCCGCCAGGGACCCTCGGCCCCCTCCGGCTTGCGGTCGATCGCAAGCACGTTGGTGATGCGATCGCGCATCAGGGCGAACAGGATGGCGAGCCCGCCTTGGCCCGCCCCAACCACGAGCACATCGAGGATGCGCTCTCCGGAGGCCGAGAACCGTTCCGGTACCCAGCGCGGCTCGGGGTAGGCGATCAGGGCGAGATCGCGTGCGATGCGCGCCTCCAGTGCCGCGAGGCCGATCGCCTGCTGTCCGATCTGTCGCGTCTCCATCACGTCTCCTTCCGTGAACGACGCCATGATCTGGCACGGGCTCCGTGGGGCGCAAGGCGCCGCGGTTCCCACCTGGCCGGCTACGATCGCGCAGCCGTCGCCTTCGGCCCTGTCCTGCCGTCAGCCGAAGCCGATCGCGAGTCCCGCAAGCGTGAGCAGCACGACCGAGACGAGCCAGGTCCACATCGCCGTGGGCGCGGGGGCGGTGGCACGGGTGGCGCGCTCGACCAGCGCGGCCGGCACGCCGCCCAGCATCAGCGTCGCGGTGGCGATCAGCAGCGACGCGGCATAGGCGATCACGACCGGGTAGAAGCCGAACACCTCCGGCCACCACAGCGGGGCGGTCTGGAACACGATGAAGAACACCACCGACCCGCCGATCATGTGCGCGAGCGCCCCGGTCATGCACACGGCGAGGATCGCGACGAACAGGCCCTGCGGCGTCACACTCAGCCCCCGCGCAGTTCCGAGATGCGCGGCGCGAGACCCAGCGCGAACATGGTGATGGCGAACACGAAGCGCAGCCCGAACGCCCAGAGGGCCGCCAGCAGCGGCAGGTAGAAGGGGCTGACATAGAGCGGCGTGACGGTGCGGATCACGGCGAGCCACCAGTCGGTGAGCAGGCGGAAGAAGCGCCAGATGTAGTTCGGGCTGTCCGGCCGGACGAAGATCTGCATCAGGAATCGGCCGAGCGAGGTCCAGGCGATCACCGCCAGCGCGTAGAGCGGGATCCAGAACGGCAGGTAGGAGAGGATGAAGTGGGGCTCGCCGGTCATCGTCCTGCGGAGACGGAAGGGGCGAGGCGGTGGTGCCGCCTCGCCCCCGAGAGTGGCACGGAGCCGGCGGCTATTCGACCGCCTGCTCCTTGTCGACCAGGGCCACGCCGCCCCTGGGGATGCGGATCGACTCGACGAAGTCCTGCATCGCCTTGGACGGGGCGGCGGTGAACTGGCTCACCACGTAGGTCACCAGGAACGCCATCGGCACGCCGAAGATGCCGCCGGAGATGTTGTTGATCCCCCAGAGCTGCGTGCCGACCCGGTTGCGCGCGACCGCGGTGGTCGCCCACAGCGCCCAGCCGTGCAGCGGCCCGTCGGTGATCGCGGCCTGGTTTGCGAGCAGCGCCTGGATCGGCGCCTTCGCCTCGGCCGAGATCTGCGCGATCGCGACGTACTGCTGGTAGCCGCGGATGATCGCCTCCTTGCTGCCGACCAGTTCGAGCAGGCTGAGGCCGGCGAACTCGCTCCAGATCAGGTAGCCGAAGGTGATCGTGTAGCCGACCACCATGCCGGCGATCGCCCCGGCATTGGTGGTCTTCTTGTACCAGACCCCCATCACCAGGGCCGCGAACAGACCGGCCGCCGCGATCGAGAAGGCCCAGGCGACCAGGAACAGGATGTCGGCGCCGAGATGTCCCGCCGTATAGGCCGCGACCACCGCCACCGTGATCAGCAGGGTGCGCGCGACGATCAGGCGCCGGCCGGTGGGCGCGTGCCGGTCGATCATCCGGTAGTAGATGTCGTGGCTGAGCGCGTTCGCGAGGGCGAGCAGCAGCCC
>CALKJX010000025.1 GCA_937995555.1 uncultured Elioraea sp. | reverse complement strand
GCGCCGAGCACGGCGCGGCGCGTGATCCTGGTCATCGGCGTTTCCTCGTCTGTTGCGCCATCGTGGCGACCCCGGAGCCTAGCCGGGCCGCGTGCCGCGTCAACGAGGCGGTCAGGCGGGTTCGCGGCCTCCGACGGCGTCCTTGTTGCGCTGCCAGACCGCGAGGTTAAGGGCGGCGGCGAAGCTCACCCAGACGAGATAGGGGACCATCAGCAGCCCGGCCGTGACGCTGATCGGCAGGAACAGCCCGATCATCAGCGCGATCGAGAGCCAGAGTACCAGCACCTCGGCGAACGCCAGGTCCATCCGGCGCAGCCCGAAGAACAGCCACGACCAGGCGGCGTTCAGCAGAAGCTGCACCGCCCAGACCGCGAGCGGCAGGGCCGCGCCGGCGAAGCCGGCCGCGCGCCACACGAGCCAGGGGGCCACGCCGATCGCGATGTAGAGCAGCGTCCAGGCGACCGGGAACAGCCAGTCGGGCGGCGTCCAGGACGGCTTGTCGAGCCGGTCGTACCAGGGGCCGGGGCGGAAGACCGCGCCGGTGGTGGCGGCCGCGAAGCAGGCGATCAGGAACGCCCCGAGGACCGCGAGCTCGCCCGCCATCGCCTCAGATCCGTTTCGCCGCGGCGACCGCGGCCGCCGAACCGGCGCCGACGATGCGGCCCCAGAGCCGGAGTGCGGCGGAGTAGCGCGGTCCTTCGCCGGCCTCGCGCGCCTCGTCGCGGTGATGCACTTCCTCGAGGCGGCAGTGCTCCAGCAGGGCGCGGATCTCGGGCAGGATGCGCTCGGCATCCAGCCGGTCGATCTGCGCCTGGTAGTGGTGATCGACGAAGCTCTCCACCGCGTCGATGGTGGCGAACACCGCGCGCGGTCCGAACAGCGCCGGCAGCGCGCCGGTCAGCCAGCCGGCAACGCGCCAGAGCGGCAGCAGCCGCGAGCGGTCGGCGGGCGGCAGCAGCGCGTCGAGCAGGTCGAGATGACCCTGCTCGGTCGCCTTGTGGCGTGCGGCGAAGTCGCGCACCGCCGGATCGCGGCTGACGGCCAGGATGCCGCGGTAGATCATCACCGCGCCGGTTTCGCCCGCGTGATCCGAGCGGAGTTCCGCCACCAGCCAAGTGGGCAGGGGAGTCTCAGCGCTGCGTGGCGGGGCAGGGCGGTCGAGCGTGGCGGCATCCATGCGTCTCAAATGGCCGGCGGCCGGGCGATTCCAAGCCCTTGCGGGTCGCGCCGGCGCCGCCACCTGCGCGGCATGGCCACGGAAACACAGGATCGCCCGGTCGCCTATTACGACGGCGCCTGCCCGGTCTGCGCGCGCGAGGTCGCATTCTGGCGCGGCCGGCCCGGCGGCGAGGCGATCGCCTGGGTGGATGTCGCGCGGCCCGACGCGGCGCCGGGGCCGGGGCTGACGCGCGACGCGGCGCTCGCGCGGATGCATGTGCGTCTGCCCGACGGGCGGCTGGTCGCCGGCGCGCGCGCCTTCGCGGTGATCTGGGGCGCGATGCCCGGGTTCCGCTGGCTCGGCCGGCTGGTCGGGCACCCGCTGGTCGCGCCGATCGCCGAGCGCGCCTATCGCGGCTTCCTCGCTCTCAGGCGCCTGTGGCGACGACCATCTCGCGCAGCCAGCGCCTGACCGTCTCGGCCTCGTCGCGGCAGCCCGCCTCGGTCCAGCGCCGTTCGAGGGCCGCCAGGATCGCGCCGACGCGCGGCCCCGGCGGCACGCCCTCGGCCAGCACATCGGCGCCGCGCAGCGGGAACACCGGACGCGGCGTGGCCGCGATCCAGGTGCGCCTTCCGTCCCAGTCGCCCGGCCGTCCCTCGGCCTCGGCGAGCCAGGCCGCCGCCGCCAGCGCCTCCGGCCCGCGCGACGCGAGGGCGGCGCGCCAGACGCGCTCGTCGCCTTCGGGGGCGGGGTCCGCGAGCGCGGCGAGCGACGCGGCCTCCGCGCCCGAGAGCTTCAGCCGGCCGGCGAGGCGCGCGACATCCGCGCCCGGGCAGAGCGCGGCGAGCCGCAACAACGGATCGGCCGGCGCGCCGGCGGCGACCAGCGCATCGAGCCGGTCCCGCGCCGTCGCCTCGGGCAGCACCGCGGCGAGCACGCCGGTCTCCGCCATCAGCCGCACCGCCTCGCGCGGGTCGGGCGCGCCGAGGATGCGCTTGAGTTCCGACCACACGCGTTCGGCCGAGAGGATCGCGAGCCCCGACACGGCGGCGCGGATCGCCGCGAGCGCCGCGGCGTCGGGCGCGGCGCGGCCGTAGCGCGCGTGGAAGCGGAAGAAGCGCAGCGCACGCAGGTAGTCCTCGGCGATGCGCGTGGCAGGATCGCCGACGAAGCGCACCACGCCGCGGGCGAGATCGTCGCGCCCGCCGAACCAGTCCCAGACGTTCCCCGCCGCGTCCATGCTCATCGCGTTGATGGTGAAGTCGCGTCGGGCCGCATCCGCGCGCCAGTCGGTGGTGAAGGCGACGGTGGCGTGCCGGCCGTCGGTCGCGACGTCGCGGCGCAGCGTGGTGATCTCGATCGGACGGCCATCCACCACGACGGTGACGGTGCCGTGCGCAAGCCCGGTCGGCACCACGGCGATGTCGGCGTCGCGCAGCGCGGCGATCACCGCCTCCGGGAGCCGAGGCGTGGCGAGATCGATGTCGGCGATCGGCCGTCCGGCGAGCGCGTCGCGAACGCAGCCGCCGACCAGCCGCGCCTCGGGCAGGGCGGCGAGCACGCGCGCGACGGCTGGATCGCGCAGGATCGCGGGCGGGGCGATGTGGAAGGCGGGCGGTTCGGACACGGCGGCGGTCGTATCACGTCACGGCGCGGCGGGCCTGCCCACTTGTCGCGGGTCGCCGGCAGCCATACTCTATCTTCGTGTCACTGAAGGAACAGACGCGTGACGGACGCGGTGGTCGCCGAGCGGGTCGTGAAGCGCTACCGCGCGGGCGAGGTGGAGGTGACGGCGCTGCGCGGCGTGGATTTCACGCTTGCGGAGGGCGCCTTCGCCGCCCTGGTCGGCCCCTCGGGCAGCGGCAAGACGACCCTTCTCAACATGATCGGCTGCCTCGACCGGCCGAGCGAGGGCCGGCTTGCGGTGCTCGGCCAGGACGTGGGCGCACTGTCGCGCAGCGGCGCGGCGCGCTTCCGCGGCGAGCGCATCGGCTTCGTGTTCCAGGACTTCAATCTGATCCCGGTCCTCTCGGCCGCGGAGAACATCGAATACCCGCTGGTGATGGTGCAGTCCTGGCCGGCTGAGCGACGGCGCGCACGCGTGGCCAAGCTGCTGGCCGAGGTGGGCATGACCGATCAGGCAGGCAAGCGACCGGATCAGCTCTCGGGCGGGCAGAAGCAGCGGGTCGCGATCGCGCGCGCGCTGGCGACGGGGGCACGACTCGTGCTCGCCGACGAGCCGACGGCGAACCTGGACGGCGAGACGGCGCAGCGTGTGATCGCGCTGATGCGGCGGATGCGCGACGAGGAAGGGGTCACCTTCCTGTTCTCGACCCACGATCCGCGCATCATCGGCGCCGCCGACCTGATCCTGCGCATCGAGGACGGCGCGGTGCGCACCGAACCGGCGGCTGCGCGGGAGACAGCGCATGCTTAGGGTGGTCGCGCTGGCGGCGCGCAACCTGACGCGGCTGTGGCGGCGCAGCCTGCTGACGGGCGGGCTGATCGCGATCGGCGTCGTCGCCGTGCTGCTGTTCGTGGCCGCCGCCGGGTCGTTCCGCGCGATGATGATCGGCCAGATCACCGACTCCTATCTCGGCCATCTGCAGGTGCACCGGCGCGGCTACGTCGCCGCGGTGGAGACGCTGCCGCTGCACCTCAACATGTCGGCGCGCCAGGCGCAGGCGGTCGAGGAGGTCGCGGCCCGCATCCCCGAACTCGTCGCCATCGCGCCGCGGGTGAAGTTCGGCGCGATGTTCTCGAACTTCACCGAGACGACGAACATCCGCGTCAACGGCATCGACCCGGCGCGCGAGCTCGCCGTCGCACCGGCGCTGCCCGACCGCTTCCTGCAGGGGGACCGGGACGGGCTGCTGCAGCGCGGCGAGATCCTGGTGCCGGAGCTGCTGGCGCGCGGCCTCAACGTGAAGGCCGGTGACACGGTGGTGCTGATCGCCACCAACCGCGACGGCTCGGTGAACGGCCGGACGCTGACCGTGCGCGGCGTGATCTCCGGGGTGACGGGGCCGGGCGGGCGCGACGGCTACGTGCACATCGAGGACGCGCGCGCCATCCTGCGCAGCCCCGAGGCGGAGGTCAGCGAGTTCGTGCTGCGCGCACGCGATCTCGCCGCGATCCCGCGCGCCGCCGCCGCGCTGGAGGCGGCCTTCGCCGCGCGCGCGCCGGAAGGCCAGCGGGTGCCGTTCGAAGTGCACGCCTGGGACAGGCTGTCGCCCTTCGCCGCGATCGCCAACATGATCGACGTCATGACGCTCGGCATCCGTGTCCTGCTGATCGCGATCGTGCTGGTGGCGGTGATGAACGTGATGATCATGGCGGTCTACGAACGCATCCGCGAGATCGGCACGATCGGGGCGATGGGCACACCGCCCGCGCGCATCCTGGGGCTGTTCCTGGCGGAGGGGTTGCTGCTCGGCATCGTCGGCGTGGCGAGCGGGATCCTGCTCGCCTTCGGCGCGGTGGCGGTGCTGAACGTCTTCCCGATCACGTTCTCCTTCGGCCAGCAGACCGGCCTGCTGCTGCGCCCGGTCCTGCCGCCGGTCGAGGTCGCGCTGGTCGGCGGCACCGTGCTGCTGGTCGCCGTGCTGGCCAGCCTGCAACCGGCCTGGAAGGCGGCGCGGCTCGATCCGATCGCCGCGCTGCGGCATGTCTGAGCGAGGGGACCAGCGGCGATGACGGCACCGGACCTGACACGACGGACCGCCCTGGTCGGCGCGGCGCTGGGCGCGGCGCTGGCGCGGCCCGCGCGCGCCGCCGATGACGCGCAGGCGCTGCTGCGCGAGGTGGACCGCAACCTCGAACCGGCCTCGTACGAGATGTATCGCAAGATCATCAACATCGAGCCGTCCGGGGCGCGCAAGG
>CALKJX010000024.1 GCA_937995555.1 uncultured Elioraea sp. | reverse complement strand
CGTCCGCCCGCCGAACGGCACGATCGCCGCCTCGGGCACCAGGATCGCCTGCGGCTCCTCGCGCAGCGTCAGCCTCACTCGCGCGAACAGGCCGGGACGGAGGAACCCGTCGCGGTTCGGCAGCGACGCGCGCACGGCGATGCTGCGGCCGACCGGGTCGATCGCCGGATCGATCGCGACCACCTCGCCGGAGAAGGTCCGGTCCGGGAACGCATCGACTATGACGGCGAGGCGCTGGCCGACGCTGATGCGCGAGAGGAAGACCTCCGGGACACGGAAGTCGAGCTTGATCGGGTCGATGCTCTCGAGGTTGACGATGTCGGCGCCGACATTGACGAACGCGCCGGGGCTGACGCGGCGCAGCCCGACGATGCCGTCGAATGGCGCGACGAGGCGGAACTTCTCAAGCCGCGCCCGGCTCAGTTGCACCGCCGCCGTGGTGGTCCGCAGCGTCGCCACCGCCTGGTCGCGCGCGACGGCCGAGCCGGCGCCGCGGGCGAACAGGTCCTGCGCGCGGCGCGCATTCGCCTGGGCGAGTTCCAGCTCTGCCTCCGCCTGGGCGAGCTCGGCGCGCGGGATCGAGTCGTCGAGCTGCACCAGCATCGTGCCGGCCGTGACGACGCTGCCCTCGGCGAAGCCGATCTCGGCGACGCGGCCGGCCACTTCCGGGCGCAGCATGACGGACTCGTTCGAGCGCAGCGTGCCGATCGCGACAATCTCCTCGGCGATGCGCTCGACCGAGACCGGCTCGGCGAGCACGGGCACGGCGAAGCCGCCCGGCGGCCCGCCCGGGCCGCCCGCCGCTGCCGCGCCCTGCTGGAGCTGCTGCTGGAACCGCCACAATCCGAGGCCGCCGCCCGCGAGAAGTGCGAGCGCGAGCACGGCGACGATGAGCCGACGCATGAGGGTGCACTCCGGTCGCGAAAGGCGGGCCGGGGATGTCCCGAGCCCGCCTTCGCTGAACTATACTGTTCAGTCTAGTCGTGCAGTCGCGCCGCCGCAACCCCGCCGGGTATGCAGCCCTGGCCCGCTACAGCGGCGGGGCGAGTCCGACCAGGGCGGCCGCCTCGTTCACCTGGGCGATGGTGCGGGCGTCGAGCGGTACGCCCTTGGCCGCGCGGGTGGCACGGGTCGCGGCCTCCGGCTCGCCCGGCAGCATGACCGGGCGGGCCGGGTCGATCGGCGCGGCGGACGTCACCCAGGCCGCGTAGTCGGCGAGCGCCGGACCGAGCCAAGCCGGATCCGCCGCCTGATCGACCGCGACCGTGACGATCATCAGGTTGTTACCGCCCTGCTCGTCGGTGCCCGGCGGCGGATACTCGGCGCCGCCGCCCGAGAGCATCCCCGCGAGCAGATCGGTGAACACGTTGAGCGCATAGCCCTTGTGGCCGCCGAACGGGATCATCGCCCCCTCGGGCGGACCGAAATAGGCATTCGGGTCGCGCGTCGGCGTACCGTCGGCGGCGATCACCGCCGCCTCGGGCAGCAGCTCGCCCTTGTTGCGCGCCACACGCAGCTTGCCGACCGCGTAGAAGGAGGTCGAAAAGTCGAGCACCACATGGGGGTTGGGCGGACGTGGCATTCCCATGGCGATCGGGCTCGCGCCGAGCCGCCTTCCGATGCCGCCCCAGGGCGCGATCACCCCGCCGCCGGGCCGCGGGGCGTTGCAGAAGATGATGCTCGCCATGCCGCGCTCGGCCGCACGCTCGGCATAGGCGCCGAGCCGGCCGACATGGCCCGAGCGGCGGAGCAGGACGGTTCCCGCACCTGACGCCGCGGCCATCGAACACGCGCGGTCGGTGGCGGCATTGGCGAGCGGCTGGCCGAGGCCCATCGCGCCATCGAGCACCACCAGGGCGGGCGCCTCGCGCACCACCGCAAGCTCGCGGCCGGCGTGGAAGTAACCGCGCCGCAGCGCCTTCACATAGGGCAGCACGCGGATCATGCCGTGGCTGTCATGGCCGCAGAGATTGGCATCCGCGAGATGCGCCGCCACGGCCTCCGCCTCGCCCTCGGGGCAGCCGACCGCGCGGAACACCGCCTCGGCAACCGCGCGCAGGCGCTCCACGTCGAAGACCCGGATGTCGGGCGCGGTCCCCTCCATCGCGCTCACCCCCTCGCCGGCGCCCAGGCGGGACGGCGCTTCTCGCGGAACGCCGCGAGCCCCTCCTTGCCCTCGGCCGAGGCGCGCTGCATCGCGCTGTCATGCGCGAGCCACGACATCGTGCCGGCATCCAGCGTCCAGCCGGTGGCCCCCAGCATGCTCGCCTTCGAGCGCGCGACCGCGCCCGGGGCGGCCATCAGCGCCTCCGCCACCACCTCCTCGACGCGCGCATCGAGCCGCTCGGCCGGCACCACCTCGTGCACGAGGCCGATGCGCAACGCCTCGGCCGCGCCGAAGCGCTCGCCGGTGAGCGCGTAGCGGCGCGCCTGCCGCAAGCCAAGTGCGTGCACCATGTGCGTGCTGATGGGGGTCGGCGCGACACCGACGCGCACCTCGGTCAGGCCGAAGATCGCGCCCTCCTCGGCGATCGCGATGTCGCAGCAGCATACGACGCCGGCACCGCCGCCGAAGCAGCCGCCGCGCACCTTGGCGATCGTGATCTTCGGCAGCTCGTTCAGCATCTGCATCGTGCGCGTGGTCGCCATCGACGCCACATAAGCGCGCTCGGGCGTGTATTCGGCCGCGCGCGCGAGCCAGGTGATGTCGGCGCCGGCCTGGAAGTGCTTCCCCTGCCCGGCGATCACCACCACCCGCACGGATGCGTCGGCGGCGAGGCGCGCGAGCCCGTCCTGCAACGCCGCGAGCATGTCCTCGTCATAGGCGTTGTTCACCTTCGGCCGGTTCAGCGTGACGCGCGCCACGCCGCGCGCATCGATCTCCAGCAGCACCGGTTGGTCGTCGCTCATGATCCTTCCCGCATCCTCGCCGCATCCTGCGACGGCGAGGCGGGCGGCGGAAGGGTCAGGCGGGGGAAGCTGCTATTCGGCCGGCTGCGGATGCGCTCGTGGCGGCGCCGCGTCCAGCGCCGCGAGCCGGCGCGCGATCTCGCCCGTCGGCCTGGTCAGCGGTGCCAGCAGCAGATAGAGCGCGGGTATCGCATACAGCGTCACCAGCGTGGCAAGCCCCATGCCGCCGATGACCACCACGCCGAGCGCCTCGCGGCTCTCCGCCCCAGCGCCGGTCGCCGTCGCGAGCGGCCAGGCGCCGAGGATGGTGGCGATGGTCGTCATCAGGATCGGCCGGAGCCGCGCGACGGAGGCTTCCAGTACCGCCTCGCGCACGGCGAGCCCCTGGTCGCGCAGCTGGTTGGCGAACTCCACCACCAGAATGCCGTTCTTCGCCATCAGCCCGATCAGCAGGATCAGGCCGATTTGGCTGAACATGTTCAGCGACAGGCCGAGCAGGTGCAGCGACAAGAGCCCGCCCGTCACCGCGAGCGGCGTCGAGAGCAGGATGATGAAGGGATGGACGAAACTCTCGAACTGCGCCGCGAGCACGAGGAAGACGATCAGCAGCGCGAGCGCGAAGGTGAGGTGGAGCGCGCTCGATCCTTCCTTGAACTCACGGCTTTGGCCGCGCCAGGTGGTGCGCGCATCGGGCGGCAGCACCTCGGCCACGGCCGCCTCCACCTGGTCCAGCGCCTCGCCGAGTGCGACGCCCGGCGCGAGGCTCGCCGTCACGGTGATCGAACGCAGACGGCCCTCGCGGTTGAGCGACTGCGGGCGCGCGAACTCGGAGACGGTGATCAGGTTGGACAGCGACACCAGCGCGCCGGCGGCGGTGCGCACGAAGATGTTCTGCAGATCGTAGGGCGTGACGCGGTCCTCCGCGTCCGCCTGCATGATCACCTTGTATTCGTTGCCGCGCTCGACATAGGTGCCGACCTCGCGCGCGCCCAGCATGGTCTCGATCGTCCGGCCGATGGTGGCGATCGAGATGCCGAGATCGGCCGCGCGCCGGCGGTCGATCTGCACGCGCAGCTCGGGCTTGGTCTCCTTGTAGTTGCTGTCGATGTTCACCAGCAGCGGGATCTGTCGCAGACGCTCCATGACCGCATCGCGCCACTGCACCAGCGTCTCGTAGTCGGGGCCCTGGAGGACGAGCTGCACCGGCGCCTGGAAACCGCGTTGGCCGAGCGAGCCCGGATTGACGGCAAAGGCGCGCACGCCCGGGATCGCCGCGACCTTCGGGAAGATCTCCGCGGTCAGCTCCTGCTGCTTGATCGTCCGCTCGTGCCAGGGCGCGAGCCGCAGGAATACGTTGGCGGTGTTCGAGACCGGCGGGCGCTGCCCGCCGCCGGCCGAGGCGAAGACGGTCACCGCGTCGCCGCGTTCGACATAGGGCCAGAAGATCTCCTCGACCTTGAGCACATGCTCGCGCGTATAGGCGAAGGATGCCCCTTCCGGCGCGGTGATCGGCACCACGACGACGCCGCGATCCTCGACCGGCGCGAGCTCCTTGGGGAGCGAGATGAACAGCACCACCGCCACCGCCGACAGCACGCCGGCGCCCGCAAGCACGATGATCGGCGCTTCCAGCGCGCGCTCGAGCGTCCAGCGGAAGCCGCGGTTCAGGGCGACGAAGCCGGGCTCGGTCAGCCGCACCAGCCGGCTGTCGCTTTCGTGGCTGCGCAGCAGCCTGGAGCACATCATCGGCGTCAGCGTGAGCGCGACGAACCCGGACACCAGCACCGAGGCGGCGAGCGCGAAGCCGAACTCGCTGAACAGGCGACCCGTCGAGCCTTC
>CALKJX010000023.1 GCA_937995555.1 uncultured Elioraea sp. | reverse complement strand
TACGACCAGGCGGGGTTCTCGTGGAAGGACGCCGAAGTGTCCTGCCACCTGCACGCCCAATCGGCCGACATCGCCCAGGGCGTGGACGCGCTCGGCAACAAGGACGAGGGCGCGGGCGACCAGGGCATCATGTTCGGCTATGCCTGCACCGAGACCGAGCACCTGATGCCGGCGCCGATCCACTACGCGCATCTGATCCTGCGCCGGATGGCCGAGCTGCGGCACAACAAGGACCCGCTGGTCGAGGGGCTGCTGCCGGACGTCAAGAGCCAGGTCACGCTGATGTATGTGGACGGCAAGCCGGTGAAGGCGACTTCGATCGTCGTCTCCACCCAGCATGTCGAGGGCATGGAGCAGTCGCAGATCAAGCGCATGCTCTGGCCGATCGTGGAGTCCTCGCTGCCCAAGGGGTGGATGTGCCCGGAAAGCGAGTTCTACGTGAACCCGACCGGCAAGTTCGTGATCGGCGGGCCGGACGGCGATTGCGGGCTGACGGGACGCAAGATCATCGTCGACACCTATGGCGGCGCCTGCCCGCATGGCGGCGGTGCGTTCTCGGGCAAGGACCCGACCAAGGTGGATCGTTCCGCCGCCTATATGTGCCGCTACCTCGCCAAGAACGTCGTCGCGGCGGGGCTCGCCGATCGCTGCACGATCCAGGTCAGCTACGCGATCGGCGTCTCCAAGCCGCTCTCGGTCTATTTCGACCTGCACGAGACGGGGAAGGACATCGACGAGGTGAAGCTCGCCAAGGTTGTGCAGGAGCTGGTCAACCTTTCGCCGCGGGGCATCCGCGAGCATCTGCACATGAACCGGCCGATCTACGTGCCCACCTCGGCCTATGGCCATTTCGGCCGGGAGCCGGACGAGGAGAAGGGCACCTTCACCTGGGAGCGGACCGATCTGGTGCCGGCGCTCAAGGCCGCCTTCGGGCGCTGAGCCGGCCGTGCGCGCAGGGTTGGCGTGGCGGCTGCGCGCGACCCGAGCCTGCCGCGGTCGAAGAAGCTCGACCGCCCGCCCGTCGAGCGGCTCTACGGACGGCGGCGCGGCCACGCGCTGAGCCCGCGCCAGCAGCGGCTGATCGACGAGACCTTGCCCCGCGCGCGGCTGACGGCGGCAAGGGCCGCCGATCCGCGTGCGGCCTTCCGGGCACCGGTGGGCGAAGTGTGGCTCGAGGTCGGGTTCGGCGGCGGCGAGCACACTGCGGCGCTGGTCGAGGCGCATCCCGAGGTCGGGGTGATCGCTGCGGAGGTGTTCGAGAACGGGCTCGTCTCGTTGCTTGGCCGCTACGTTCCCGAGGGCGCGGAGGCCGCGGCGCTGCCGCCACCGAACCTGCTGCTGTGGCCGGAGGATGCGCGCGCGCTGCTGCGCCTGCTGCCCGATGCCGCGCTCGGCCGGCTGTTCCTGATGTTCCCCGACCCCTGGCCGAAGGCGCGCCACGCGCGGCGCCGCTTCGTCCATCCCGCGCTGATCCCGGAGGTGGCGCGCGTGCTCGCGCCGGGTGCGGAATGGCGCGTCGCCTCCGATGATCCCACCTACCGGGACTGGGTCGCCGAGACGCTCGCGGGCCAGAGCATGTTCGAGGTTGCGGCCGTCACGGACACGCGGCCGCAGGACTGGCCGGCTACGCGCTACGAGGCCAAAGCCCTGCGCGAGGGCCGTCGCCCGCGCTACTGGAGCCTGATCCGCCGCGCGTGAGTGGCGCGCTCGACACCCGCTCCCTTGTCACGGCAGAATGATCCGATGACGGACGCAGCAGATGACCGGGGGCCCGGCGCCGCGGATGCGGCGCGCCACGAGCGGCTCGACGCGCTGCTGAACGCGCGCGTCGCGCCGCGGCTCGCGGAGCTGCGCGCCAAACAGCGCTGGAAGCGTCCGCTCGCGGCGGCGCTTGGGCTCGGCGGTCCGGCGCTCGCTTGGCTGCTGATCAGCACCGGCGAGCCACTCGAGATCGTCTTCGGCCTGCACGCATTGCTTCTCGGTCCGACCGGCGCCTGGTACATCGCCCATCTCTATCGCAAGGCGGCGCGCGACGTGGTCACCCCCGTGGTGTGCGAGGCGATCGGCGGTCTCGCCCACGCAACCGACGTGCGCAGCGGCGAGATCGGGCGCCTCCACCGTGCCCTGCTGGTCAGCCGCCACAACCAGCACGCGATCGACGACGTGTTCGAAGGGAGCCATGCGGGTGTGGCGTTCCTGATGATGGAACTCACGCTCAGCCTCCGGACGACGCGCCGTGTCAGCGGCAAGGCCGGACGGCCGTCGCGCACCGAGACGCGCACGCGCACGATCTTCCGCGGCCTCTTCTTCATGATCGCGACGCCGCGCACGATCCCGGTGCCGATCCTGATCCGTGGTCGGCGCTGGCTGTTCGGTACCCCCTGGCGCCTGCGCGACGGCGACATCAAGGGGATGCAGCGGATCGACATCCCGGACGAGGCCTTCGCGCGCCGCCTGTCGCTCTGGACGAGCGACTGGGAGCGGGCGGCGGAGGTGATCACGCCCGCGTTCGCCGCGGTGATGGCGAGACTGGCCGCCACGGCGGGCCGCAGAGGCATCGACGCCGCCTTCGACCGCGACCAGTTCCTGCTGCTGCTGCCGCGGCGCGGGGATCAGTTCAAGGTGGGCGGACTGTTCCGCAGCGTCCGCCGCCTGCGCGTCGATGCGCATCGGCTGATGGACGAGATCCTGATGGTGCATCGGCTGATCGAGACGTTGAAGGGAGGCTAGCACTCCTTTGGCGCAACAGTTCGGTCGCTGATCGTTTCCGGATTCTCTTGACGGCTTGTGCGCGATTCGCCGGGGCCCGGCTTCGGGCGGCGGATGTCGTGGCGCGAGAGGGCATCAGCGCGGAAGTGCGCGGTGATCCGGAGCGGCGGCCGGGGCCTTCGCCGACGCGGATCGGCGACAAGGGGCGCCAGCGGCGAGCGGCAAGTCTACCTCTCCGACCTTCCCGCCGACACCTTGCCGCCGCCGTCGCGGCGCGTCGGGCCTGCAAGCAGGCGCGTCAGCATCGCAAGGAAGAACGCGCCCCCGACCAACTCGAGGGCCGATCCAGGCCGAGGGCCTCACGCCGCCCGTCGGCGTTGACGGAGACCGCGATGGTCACGGCGACGGGCACGATCCGTCCGGCCACGCGGACCTTCGCGTAGGTGGCGTCGAGCCAGAGGCGGGGGCGGTCGCCCTCGAGGGGGCGGGCGAGGAAGTCACGCACGCGCTCGTCGCTCTCGGCGCGGAGGCGGCTGAACCTGGCGGCGGCCGATCCCCTCCAGGCCCATGGCGCGCACCGGCTCGTCCACCGAGCGCGTGGAGATGCC
>CALKJX010000022.1 GCA_937995555.1 uncultured Elioraea sp. | reverse complement strand
CACAGGGTGCGCGCATCACGACGATCGGCCCGGTGATCGATCCGCTGCGACCCTCCTTCGAAGCCTATTGCTTGGTGGGCTTCGCCAAGCGGCTGCGCGCCGGCCCGCCCGCACGGCGTGACGAGATGGCCCCCCAGCTTCGCCGCCTCGCGGTGCCGGGGCTTGCTGTCGGCATCGAGGCACTGCTGGCGGGAGAGGCGGCGCCCGCCGCGCTCGGCCGCCTCGGCGCAGTGCGTGACGAGTACGACCTGCTGTCGACGCCGAACATGCCACACGCGGCGCCAATGGTCGAAACGATCCATCACACCGACGAGCATGGTCGATGGTGCGACCGTGCATCCCTGTCCGCTGCCGTTCGATCTGGCGGGGCAACCGGCCTCCACCCTGCGCTGCGGCGCCACCGACACCGGGCTTCCGGTGGGGTTGCGGATGGTCGGCCGACGCTTCGCCGAGCGCCCCATCCTGGAGGCCTCTCCCGGGATCGGACAGGCGCTCGGCCTCGTGCCGTCAGCGGCACGACTGCACGGCCTCCTGCCGGAGCTTCAGCTCGGTCGCGATCCACGCGGGCGCCCGACCGGATCATGTCTGCCAGTCATCCAGGGCTCGCGCCAACGTTCATCGAAGCTTCATTCACCCGAAATCGCCGGGTCACCATGCGCTGGCACCTCTCCGCGCATGAGCGACACGCCCGGCGTCACCTCCGCACGCGCCACCAATGTCCTCCTGATCGTCGTCGACCAGTGGCGCGCCGACATGATGCCGGGTTCGCCCGCACTCCCGATTGAGCTGCCCCATATCCAACGGCTGATGCGCGAGGGCGTGACGTTCCGCAACCACGTCACCACCGCGGTGCCGTGCGGCCCCGCACGCGCGAGCCTGCTCACGGGCCTCTACCTGATGAACCACCGCGCGGTGCAGAACACCGTACCGCTCGATCGCCGCCACTTCACCCTCGCCCAGGCACTACGCGCCATCGGCTACGACCCCGCGCTGGTCGGCTACACCACCACGACGCCCGACCCACGCACGACCTCTCCACGTGATCCGCGCTTCCTGGTGCTCGGCGACCTGATGGAGGGGTTCCGCAGCGTCGGCGCGTTCGAGCCGGGGATGGACGGGTATTTCGGCTGGGTCGCGCAGAAGGGCTACGCGCTGCCGCCCAACCGCGCCGACATCTGGCTCCCCGAGGGCGAAGACGCCGTCCCCGGCGCCACTGATCGGCCCGCACGCATTCCGAAGGAGCTCTCCGACAGCGCCTTCTTCACCGAACGCGCCCTGACCTATCTGAAGGGCCGCAACGGCAAGCCCTGGTTCCTGCATCTCGGCTACTACCGCCCCCATCCGCCCTTCGTCGCTTCCGCGCCCTATCATGCCCTCGTCAAGCCGGAGCAGGTCGCCGCACCGGTGCGGGCGGCCTCGCCGGAAGAGGAGGGCGCGCAGCACCCGCTGCTCGGCTACTATCTGGGCGCGGTCGCGCAAGGCTCGTTCTTCCAGCGCGCAAGCGGCCTCGCGGCCGAGATGTCCGAGGCGTCGGTGCGCCAGATGCGCGCGACCTATTGCGGCATGCTCGCCGAGATCGACGACTGCCTCGGCGAGGTGTTCGCCTATCTCGACGCCACCAACCAGTGGCGCGACACGCTGGTGATCTTCACATCCGATCACGGCGAGCAGCTCGGTGATCACTGGCTGCTCGGCAAGCTCGGATACTTCGACGAGAGCTTCCGCATCCCGCTCGTCATCAAGGACCCGCGCGCCGAGGCCGAGGCCACGCGCGGGCGCACCCTCGACGCCTTCACCGAGAGCGTGGACGTGATGCCGACCATCCTCGACTGGCTCGGAGGCGAAGTGCCGCGCGCCGTCGACGGACGGTCGCTGCTGCCGTTGCTGGAAGCCGAGCCCCCGCGCGAGTGGCGCGATGCGCTCACCTACGAGTTCGATTTCCGCGACGTGTTCTACTCGCATCCCGAAACGGCGCTCGGGCTCGCGATGGATCATTGCAGCCTCGCCGTGATCCAGGACGCGGAGGCCAAATACGTGCATTTCGCCGGCCTGCCGCCGCTGTTCTTCGATCTGCGCGATGATCCGCACCAGTTCACGAACCGCGCGGGCGATCCGGCCTTGGCGCCACGCATCAAGGACTACGCGCAGCGGCTGCTGACGCACCGGCTGCGTCATGCCGAGCGCACGCTCACCCACTTCCGCGCCACGCCGCACGGGCTGGAGGAACGCAAGCCCGCGCACTGAACTGCCCCCGACGCCCGCAGGACAGGAGGTCCCCCCGCCATGCCTCGTCTGACCCGTCGCTCCGCTCTCGCCGGCACGGCCGGCACGCTCGCGCTGCCGCGTTTCGCGATCGGCCAGGCCGACCAGCGGCCTTCGATCGTGGTTGCCGTGCAGAAGATCTCGAACAGCAACACGCTCGAAGTGCTGCGCGAGCAGTCCAATGTGGGCGAGCGCGTGTTCTACACCTCGATCTGGGAGAGCCTGATCGGACGGAACTGGCTCGGCGATCAGGGGCCGGTGCCGGCGCTGGCGACGGCCTGGCGGCGCATCGACGACCGCACCGTCGAGCTCGACCTGCGCGAGGGCGTGAAGTTCCACAACGGCGACACGCTCACAGTCGAGGATGTGGTGTTCAGCTTCGGCCGCGAACGCATGTTCGGCGATACGCGCCCGATCCTCGCGGGCGAGACGCTGCGCGTCACCTCTGCCGCGCCTGTTGCCGGCGGCAAGGCCCCGCCACCGGAGGTGCCGGCGATCGCGCGGCGCATCTGGCCGGCGCTGGAGCGGGTCGAGGCGGTGAACACGCGCACCGTGCGCTTCGTCAACGCCGTGCCGGACGTGACGTTGGAGGGGAGAATCGGCCGCTACGGCAGCGACATCGCCTCGCGCCGCGCCTTCGAGGCCGCCGAGAGCTGGCTCGCCTGGGCGCGCCGCCCGATCGCCACCGGGCCCTACCGCGTCGTCGAGTTCCGCCCGGATGTCGAACTCGTGCTTGAGGCCCACGACGAGTACTGGGGCGGTCGCCCGCCGCTGCGCCGCATCCGCTTCATCGAAGTGCCGGAGGTGGCCAGCCGCGTGAACGGGCTGCTCTCGGGTGAGGTTCAGTTCGCCTGCGACATCCCGCCCGACCAGATCGCCGGGATCGAACGGAATCCGCGCTTCGAGGTCCAGGGCGCCACCATCCACAACCACCGCTTGACCGTCTTCGACAAGAACCACGCGCAGCTCGCCGATGCACGCATCCGCCGCGCGATGACCCACGCCATCGACCGGCAGGCGATCGTCGACTCGCTTTGGGGCGGGCGCACGCGGGTGCCGGCGGGCCTGCAGTGGGAGTTCTACGGTCCGATGTTCCACGCCGACTGGACGGTGCCGGCCTATGACCCGGCCGCGGCGCAGCGGCTCGTGCGCGAGGCCGGCTATCGCGGCGATCCGATCCCGTACCGCTGCCTGAACAACTACTACACGAACCAGAACGCGACCGCCCAGATCCTCGTCGAGATGTGGAAGGCGGTGGGGCTGAACGTCCAGCTGCAGATGGTTGAGAACTGGCAGCAGATCATGCAGCGCAACGAGACGCGCGCGATCCGCGACTGGTCGAACTCGGCGCTCTTCAACGATCCGGTCTCCTCGCTGGTCGCCCAGCATGGTCCGAACGGCTCGCAGCAGCAGCAGGGCGAGTGGCGCAACGACGAGTTCAATCGCCTTGCGATCGAGCTTGAGACCTCGACCGATCGCGCACGCCGACGCGTCGTGTTCCGCCGCATGCTCGAGATCGCCGAGCGCGAGGATCCCGCCTACACCGTGCTGCACCAGAACGCGACCTTCACGGCCAAGCCGAAGGGGATCCGATGGCGCCAGCCCGCCGCCTTCGCGATGGACTTCCGCGCCGAGGCCTGGGGCGGCATTGCCGGCTGAACCATGACACGGAGAGACACCATGCGCCTGACCCGCCGCGCGACACTGGCCGCCGCCGCCCTCTCGCTGCCGCGCTTCGCGATCGCCCAGGGTGATCAGCGTCCCTCGATCACCGTCGCCGTGCAGAAGATCAGCAACAGCAACACCTTCGAGACGCCGCGCGAGCAGTCCAATGTCGGCTATCGCGTCTATTCCAACTACGCCGAAACGCTGATCGAGTCCGCGTGGCGCGATCAGTTGAAGCCGGTACCCGGCCTTGCGACCGCGTGGCGGCGGATCGACGATCGCACCGTCGAGTTCGACCTCCGCGAGGGCGTGCGATTCCACGACGGCACGATCATGACCGCCGAGGATGTCGCCTTCAGCTTCGGTCCGCGTCTGTTCGGTGCCGAGACGCTTGGTCCGCGCCAGCCGCCGAACGAGGTGATCGCCACCGCGAGACGAACCTTTCCGGCGATCGAGCGCATGGAGATCGTGCGCCCCGGCGTGGTGCGCTTCGTCAACAAGACGCCGGACGTGACGCTCGAAGGACGCATCCAGCAGAACATCGGTGTCGTCGTCTCGCGCCGTGCCTTCGAGGCGGCGCCGAACTGGCTTGCCTGGGGCCGTGCCCCGATCGGCACCGGGCCGTACCGCATCGCCGGCTTCCGCCCGGATGTCGAGCTCGTGCTGGAGGCGCATGACGCGTACTGGGGCGGTCGTCCACCCGCGCGACGCATCCGCTTCATCGAGGTCCCGGAGGTCGCCAGCCGGATGAACGGGCTCCTGTCCGGCGAGTTCGACTTCGCCTGCGACATCCCGCCCGACCAGATCGCGACGATCGAGCGCAACCGCCGCTACGAGGTGCTCGGCAGCCCGATCAACAACATCCGCATCCTTGCCTTCGACAAGACCCACCCGGTGCTCGCCGATGCGCGGGTGCGGCGTGCGATGACGCACGCGATCGACCGCGCCGCGATCGTCGAAGCACTGTGGTCGGGGCGGACGCGCGTGCCCAAGGGACTCCAGCTCGAATTCTACGGGCCGATGTTCATCGCCGAGTGGGACAATCCGCGCTTCGACCCCGACGAGGCGCGTCGGCTGCTGCGCGAGGCCGGCTATGGCGGCGAGCCGATCCCGTACCGGCTGCTGAACAACTATTATACGAACCAGGTCTCGAACGCGCAGATCATGGTCGAGCTGTGGAAGGCCGTCGGTCTCAATGTGCAGATCCAGATGGTCGAGAACTGGAACCAGATACAGGATCGCTCGACACCGCGCGGCATCCGCGACTGGTCGAATACGTCGCTGTTCAACGATCCGGTCGCCGGTCTGGTCCGCGGCATGGGTCCGCGCGGCGAGCTCCAGCTCCAGGGTGAGTGGAGCAACGATGCCTTCAACGCCGAGGTCGCCGTGCTCGAGTCCTCGCTCGACCGCGCGCGCCGTCGCGCCGCGTTCCGGCGCATGCTCGAGATCATCGAGCGCGAGGACCCGGGCTACATCGTCCTGCACCAGGCCGCGACCTTCACCGCAAAGCGTCGCGACATCCGCTGGAGCGCCTCGCATGGCTGGGCGATGGACTTCCGCGCCGCCAATCTCGGCTTCGACGCATGACGATGAGCAAGGGAGACCGGTCATGGCCCGCTTGACCCGCCGCGCCGCGCTCGGCGCCGCTGCGGCCGCGACGCTGCCGCACTTCGCGATCGCCCAGGGCGACCAGCGCCCGACGCTGACGATCGCGGTGCAGAAGATCGCGAACAGCAACACGCTGGAGACCGCGCGCGAGCAGTCGAATGTCGGCAGCCGCACGTTCAACTCCTATGCCGAAACGCTGATCGACACCGACTGGATCGGCGACCTCTCGCTGCGGCCGGGGCTTGCCACCGCGTGGCGTCGGATCGACGACCGCACGGTCGAGCTCGACCTGCGGCAGGGCGTGAGGTTCCACAACGGCGACACCATGACCGCCGAGGACGTCGCCTTCAGCTTCGGGCCCGAGCGCCTGTTCGGCGGCTCCGATCAGCGCCAGGGCGGGACGCTGTTCGCAGCGCCGACCGCCACCGGCGCCGCCGGCAAGGCGCCGCCGCCCGAGGTGCCCGCGGTCGCGCGCCGCACCTATCCGGGGCTGGAGCGCATCGAGATCGTGCGCGCGGGCGTGGTGCGCTTCGTCAACCGGACGCCGGACGTGACGCTCGAAGGCCGGATCGCCCGCAACGTGGGCGTGATCCTCTCGCGCCGCGGCTTCGCAGAGGCGGAGTCGTGGCTCGCCTGGGCGCGCCGGCCGATCGGCACCGGTCCTTACATGGTCGCCGAGTTCCGTCCCGACACCTCGCTGACCCTCGCGGCCTTCGACGAGTACTGGGGCGGGCGGCCGCCCGCGCGCCAGATCCGGTTCCTGGAGGTCCCCGAGGTCGCGAGCCGCATCAACGGCCTGCTCTCCGGCGAGTACGACTTCGCCTGCGACATCCCGCCCGACCAGATCGCCACGATCGAGCGCAATCCTCGTTTCGAGGTCGCCGGCAGCCTGATCACCAACCACCGGCTGACGGTGTTCGACAAGAACCACCCGCAGCTCGTCGACCCGCGCGTCCGACGGGCGATGACGCATGCGATCGACCGCAAGGCCATTGTCGAGGCCCTGTGGGCCGGCCGCACCCGCGTGCCGAAGGGGCTGCAATGGGAGTACTATGGCGAGATGTTCCACGCCGACTGGGACGTGCCCGCCTTCGATCCGGCCGAGGCGCGCCGGCTGCTGCGCGAGGCGGGCTACCGCGGCGATCCGATCCCGTACCGGCTGCTGAACAACTACTACACGAACCAGAACGCGACCGCGCAGATCCTGGTGGAGATGTGGCGTGCGGTCGGCCTGAACGTGCAGATCGAGATGCGCGAGAACTGGCAGCAGATCTTCGATCGCAACAGCCCGCGCGGCGTGCGCGACTGGTCGAACTCCGCCCCCTTCAACGATCCGGTCTCCTCGATCACCAACCAGCACGGCCCGCGCGGACAGCAGCAGCAGGTGGGCGAGTGGACCAACGAGGAGTTCAACCGCCTCTCGGTGGAGTTGGAGACCTCGACCGACCGCGTGCGCCGCCGCGCCGTGTTCCGACGCCTGCTGGAGATCGCCGAGCGCGAGGATCCGGCCTACACCGTGCTGCATCAGACCGCTACCTTCACCGCCAAGCGCAAGGAGATCCGCTGGCAGGCGGCCCAGTCCTTCCTGATGGACTTCCGCGCGCGCAACCTCGCCTTTCCGGCGTGAGCCGCGCATGGGAGCTCTTGTCGCACTCTCCGGTCTGACGGTCGACTTCGACACCGGCAAGCGCATGGTCCGCGCGCTGCACGGTGTCGATCTTTCGGTCGCGCGTGGCGAAGCGGTCGGTCTGGTGGGCGAGTCGGGCTCGGGCAAGTCCGTCACTTGGCTGGCCGTACTCGGCCTTCTCGGCGGTCGCGCCCGCATCGGTGGTTCGGTGCTGCTCGACGGCACCGAGCTTGTGGGCGCGCCCGTGCGGGTGCTGGAAGCCGTGCGCGGCAAGCGCATCGCGATGATCTTCCAGGACCCCGCCTCGTCGCTCAATCCGGTGCACCGGATCGGCCGGCAGATCGGCGAGGCGCTCGCGCTGCACCGGGGCCTGACCGGTG
Source organism: uncultured Elioraea sp. (assembly GCA_937995555.1). Classification (GTDB taxonomy): domain Bacteria; phylum Pseudomonadota; class Alphaproteobacteria; order Acetobacterales; family Acetobacteraceae; genus Elioraea. The sequence goes on along the minus strand of CALKJX010000022.1, from coordinate 5,808 downwards.
CGGCCGCGCGCGCCGAGACGCTGCGTCTGCTCGACCGTGTCGGCATCCCGGCGGCAGCGCGCCGGCTCGACGACTACCCGCATCAGCTTTCGGGCGGGCAGAACCAACGCGTGATGATCGCGATGGCGCTCGCCGGCGAGCCCGATCTGCTGATCGCCGACGAGCCCACCACGGCGCTCGACGCCACGATCCAGGCGCAGATCCTGGCACTGCTCGGCGAGCTGCGCCGCGACGGCAACATGGCGATGGTGCTGATCAGCCACGATCTCGGCGTGGTGGCGGAGAACTGCGACCGTGTGGCGGTGATGTATGCCGGCCGGATCGTCGAGGAGGCGAGCGCGGAGCGACTGTTCGGCGCCCCGCAGCACCCCTACACGCAAGGCTTGCTCGACGCTCTGCCGGACCTCGACGGACCGCGCCGCCGCCTTGCCGCGATCCCCGGCACGGTGCCCGAGCCCACGCGGTTGCCCCCGGGCTGCGCCTTCGCGCCGCGCTGCCCGCGCGCCGAGGCTGCCTGCGCTGCGGCGGTCCCGGCATTCCGCATGCTGACGCCGGGGCATCGGGCCGCGTGCCTGAAACCGGCCCCATATGGGGCAACGGTGCGCGAGCGGGCGGTCGCGTGAGCACGCTTCTGTCGGCGCGCGATCTGGCCCGGCACTATGCCGTGCGCGCGGGACTGTTCGGGCGGCGCGCCAATCTGCGCGCGGTGGACGGCGTCTCGTTCGATGTCCCGCCCGCGCGCACGTTGGCACTGGTCGGCGAGTCGGGTTGCGGCAAGACCACAACCGCCAAGCTGGTCCTTGGGCTGATCCCGCCCACCGCCGGTACCGTCACATTCGAGGGCAAGGCCTTGCCCGCGCCGAACACCGCCGCGTGGCGCGAGGCCCGCCAGCGCATGCAGATGGTCTACCAGGATCCGCTCGGTGCGCTCGATCGGCGCCTGTCCGTACTGCGCCAGGTGGCCGAGCCGCTGGACATCCACCAGATCGGCACGAAGGCGGAGCGTCGGGAGCGTGCCCTCGCACTGCTCGACGCCGTCGGCCTGCAACCTCATCTCGCCGGCCGCTATCCGCACGAGCTCTCGGGCGGGCAGCGCCAGCGTGTCGTGCTTGCGCGCGCCCTGATCCTCGAACCCGCACTGATCGTCGCCGATGAGCCGGTCTCGGCACTCGATGTGTCGATCCAGGCCCAGGTGCTGAACCTGTTCGAGGACCTTCAAGCGCGCTTCGGCGTCGCCTTCCTGTTCATCAGCCATGACCTCAAGGTCGTGCGCCAGGTCGCGCACCAGGTCGCGGTGATGTATCTCGGCCGCATCGTCGAGCAGGGTGCTCCGGAGGCACTGTTCCGCGAGCCCGCGCACCCGTACACCCGCGCGCTCGTCTCCGCGATCCCGGTGGTGCGGCGGCGCGCGGGACGCGAGCGCATCGTACTGGAGGGTGATCCGCCCAACCCGATCGCTGTGCCGTCGGGCTGCGCGTTCCATCCCCGCTGCCCGGTCGCGGTCGCCGCCTGCCGCAGCGAGACGCCGGCGCTGAAGACGCTGCCCGATGGCCGTCTCGTCGCCTGTCATCTCGCCCATGGCGATGCGGCAATGCGCAAGGCTGCCTGACCCGTGCTGCGCTACCTCCTCTCACGCCTGCTGCGCGCGGTGCTGACGATCGCCGCGGTCGTCACCTTCGCCTTCGTGGTGCTGCGGCTGTCCGGTGATCCGGCACTGCTCATCATGTCGGTCGATGCACCGCCAGAGGCCGTCGAGGCGTTCCGCGCCGCCTGGGGCCTCGATCGTCCCGTGTGGGAGCAGTACCTGCGCTACTTCGTCCAGGTCGCGCAGGGAAATCTCGGCCAGTCGATGCGCGACGGCCGCCCGGCGTTGACGGTGGTGATGGAGCGCGTGCCGGAGACCCTGGCCCTCACGCTGCCGGCCTTCGCCATGAAGCTGCTGATCGGCATTCCGGCCGGCATCTATGCCGCGCTGAACCGGAACCGCCTCGCCGACCGCCTGACCATGGTGATCTCGGTCGCCGGGTTCACGGTCCCCTCCTTCGTGCTGGCGCTGATCCTGGTGCTCATCTTCGCGGTCAACCTCGGCTGGCTGCCGTCGGGCGGAGCTGAGTCCTGGCGGCACGCGATCCTCCCGGTGATCACGCTCGGCCTGTCGGGGGCGGCGATCCTCGCCCGCTTCACGCGCAGCGCGATGCTGGAGGTGCTCGGTCAGCCCTATATCCGCGCGGCCTCGGCCAAGGGCCTGCCGTGGCGCCGTGTCGTCACCGATCACGCGCTGCCGAACGCGGCGATCCCGACCGTCACGATCATCGGCTTCATGGTCGGCAGTCTGGTCGCCGGCGCGGTGGTGGTCGAGAGCGTGTTCTCCTGGCCCGGCGTCGGCCGCCTGCTGGTCGTCGCGGTCTCGAACCGGGATCTCGCGATCGTACAGACCATCCTGCTGCTGGTCGCCATGACCATGGTCTGTGCGAACCTGATCGTGGACATGCTCTACGGCTGGATCGATCCGCGGCTGCGCACCGCGCGTGCAGCGGGGGGCTGAGAATGTCGCCGCAGGATGCCGCCGCCGCCACGCTCCCGGCGCCCGCTGAAGCCGGGCGCGGGCGCGCCTCGATCGTCCGCCTCCTCGAAGCCTGGCCGCCGGCGGTGCTGCTCGCCCTCGTCTGGATTGCCGGCATGCTGCTGGTCGCGCTGTTCGCCGACAGCCTCGCACCCTACTCGTTCACCGCGCTCGATCTGCGCGCGCGGCTCTCCCCGCCCGTGTTCATGGGCGGGGACTGGCGCCACATCCTGGGCAGCGACGAGCTCGGCCGCGACGTGCTCTCGCGCCTGATCGTCTCGATCCGCATGAGCGCTCTGATCGCCTTCGGCGCGACCATCATCAGCGCCGTCCTGGGCACCTCGCTCGGCCTGCTGGCGGCCCATTTCCGCGGGCGCATCGAGCAGGTCGTGCTGGCGTTGGTGGACTTCCAGGCCTCGATGCCGTTCCTGATCATCGCGCTCAGCGTGCTCGCGTTCTTCGGCAACGCGCTGCCGCTGTTCATCGCGCTGATGGGGTTCCACGGCTGGGAACGCTACGCGCGCATCGCGCGCGGCCTGACGATCGCGGCGAACGAACAGGGCTATGCCAGTGCGGTGCGCCAGCTCGGCGCGGGGCCGGCACGCATCTACGGGCTGCACGTGCTGCCCAACATAGCCTCGACCCTGATCGTCACCATGACGCTCACCTTCCCCGAGATCATCCTGCTCGAGAGCGGGCTGTCGTTCCTTGGCCTCGGCGTGCAGCCGCCGATGACGAGCCTTGGCAACATGGTCGGCTACGGGCGCGAGTACATCACCCGCGCGCCATGGATCATGCTGTCACCGGCTGCCACGATCGTGCTCACCACGCTCTCCATCAGCCTGGTCGGCGACTGGCTGCGCGATCGTCTTGACCCGACCCTGCGCTAGGATCGTGCCATGTCTCTCGTCTCACGCGTCGTTCTGTTCGGTTTCGACGGCCTGCGCCCGGATCGGGTGACGCCCACGACGATGCCGCATCTGGCCCGCTTCATGGCCGAGGGGACACGCTTCGCCAACGCACGCAGCGTGTTCCCCTCGGAGACGCGCGTGGCGATCCCCTCGCTCGCGACCGGCTGCCGGCCGGGCACGCACGGCCTGGTCGCGAACAGTCTCTACGACGTGGCCGCCGCACCCGAGCGCGTGCTGAACACCAAGCACGCTGCCGATATCGACGCGCTGGTTGCGGCGCATGGCCGGCTGCTTGCGGTCCCGTCGCTCGGCGCACGCCTCGCCGCGGCAGGCCACGCGCTCGACGTCGTCTGGACCGGGACGGTCGGTGCCGGGCGGGCCTTTTTCCCCGAGGCCGAGGCACTCGATGCCTTCCGCTGGCACCCGGAGGAGGCGGTCGGACCCGCGCGCGGGCTCGAGGGCCGGTTCGGTGCGGCACCGCCCGCTGCGACGCCGAACACGCCGCGCGTCCGTCACGCGGCGCGCCTGTTCCTCGAGCATGTGCTGGCCGAGCGGCGCGCCACGGTCGCTGCGTTCTGGTCCAGCGAGCCGGACGTCACCTACCACTACTGCGGCGTCGGCAGCGCGGAAGCCGAGACCGCGCTGCGCGAGGTGGATGCGGCCTTCGCCGAGGTCCTCCGCTGGCGCGATGCCCAGCCCGACCGGGACGGAATCGTCGTGTTCGCCCTCTCCGACCACGGCCATGTCACCGGCGAGTCGCTGCTCGACCTTCAGGCCGCGCTGCGCGCGGGCGGCTTCGCGGCCGGGCGCGACTTCTCCGACGGCACCGAGATCGCGCTGGGCGGCGGCGGCGCGCCGGGTCTCTGGTTGCGCGATCCGCGTGAGACGGTCCGTCTCGCGTCCTGGCTCAACGACCAAGCCTGGACCGGCCTGGTGCTCGCGCGCGAGGACGGGATTCCCGGAACGATTCCGCTTGCCGCGCTGGGCGCCAGGCACGCCCGCTCGCCGGATCTCGCGGTGACCTTCGCGGGATCGAGTGCTCCGGATCCGCGCGGCGTGCCCGGTCGTGGTCTGATCGACGCCGGAGACGTTCCGGTCGGTGGCGGCATGCATGGCGGTCTGCACGAACGCGAACTTGCGACCGTGCTGGCGATGTCGGGTGGACCGGTCCCGCGCGGCGCCGTCATGCAGGCTGCGGCGGACCTGACCGACATCGCGCCGAGCGTGCTCGCCCTGCTCGGACTGTCGAGCGAGGGGATGGACGGACGTCCGCTCGCGCAGGCGTGGGGCAACGCCCCCGACGCCCGGCCCGAGGAGGATGTGCTGCGGCCCGTCGAGCGACGCGCGGGCCTCCGCCTGTTCCGTCTCGGCGCAACGCGGCGGCCGGATGCGATGGTCGCGGCGTGACGGATCAGCAACGGGCGTCGGCGCAGCCGATCGCCGGGGCCTTCAGCGTCGCCGCCACGCCTGCGTACGGCGGCTCAGCACCTGGTCGAGCTGGACATGCATTCCCTTGACCGCTGCCGAGGTCAGCAGAATCACCGTCGCCATCGCGGCGGCCGCGCTGGCAAATCCCGCCTCGTCCATCTGCACCACCGCGACCGAGGCTGGCATCGTGTCCGGCGAATAGAGGAACACGACCGCCGAGACCGTCGTCATCGCATTCACGAACAGATAGATCGCGATATCGAGGATCACCGGCAACGACATCGGCACCGTGACCACAGCGAAGGTGCGCCAGATCGGCACCTTGAGACTCGCTGAAACGGACTCGAACTCGGGGTCGAGGCTCTTCAACTGCGTCATGCTGGCAAGGTGCCCGACGGTATAGAAGTGGACGAGCGAATTGAGCACCAGGATAGCGAGCGTACCGTAGAGGAAGCCCAGCGGATTGCCCGGTGCGTTGAAGAAGAAGATGTAGGCGATCCCCAGCACCAGCCCGGGCACCGCAAGCGGCATGACGGCGAGGAAGCGCACGATGTCGCGGAAGCGTCCGAGCACACGGGTACGGTCCATCGCATAGGCGAAGGCGAACACCAGCGGCGCGCCGATCAGCGCGGTCCAGAACGCGAGTTGCACGCTGTTGAGCCAGCTGCCCCAGCCGGCGCTGATGAAGTTGCCAAAAGCGTAGTTGTCGAGCGTGAGCGAGAGATTCCAGGGCCAGAACTTGATCAGGCTGCCCCAGCCGGCGACGCCGACCAGCGCGAGCATCAGGCAGGACACCAGCGTGCAGAACGCGAACAGCGGCCAATCGCGCCGCGGCCGCCGCTTCGGGATGTAGGGCACCGCCCGCGCGCCCACGACCGCGACCTGACGACGCTGAGCCCACTGATC
>CALKJX010000021.1 GCA_937995555.1 uncultured Elioraea sp. | reverse complement strand
GCGCCCCAGGCGATGCCGAGGCAGAGCTGGAACAGCGGCGGCGCGTCGATCAGCCCCTCCTCGACGAGGCGGAGCGCCAGGCGCGCGTGGCCGAGATCGAAGCATTCGAGTTCCGGCTTGGTGCCGGCCTCGCGGATTGCCCGCGCCATCGCGCGCAGATGCATCGGCAGGTTGAGGAACGCGGTCTCGCCGAACGCCATGGTCGCGACGTCAAGCGTGCAAATCTCGGGTTTCAGGGCGACGACATGCGCGACACGCTCCTCGGGCGAGCGCAGCGTGGTGCCCGGGCCCGGCGTGCGCGGATCGGGGGCACCCGGCACGAAACGGCCGCCGAACCCGGTGGTCAGGTTGATGATCACCGGCGAGCCCGAATCGCGGATGCGCTCCACCACCTCGCGGTAGAGGGCAAGCTCGCCGGACGGTTTGCCGGTCTCGGGATTGCGCACGTGGATATGCGCGATCGCGGCTCCCGCAGAGCATGAATCGATCGCCGCGCGCGCGATCTGTTCGGGCGTCACGGGCACGTTGGGATACTTCGGTGCCGTGTCCGCCCCGCCCGTGACCGCGCAGGTGATCATCACTTTCTGGCGCATCCCGCTCCCTCTCCTCGATCGGTTCCGCCCGAGCCTCGGCCAGGCGGGCGGGAATGTCGAGCAGGGCAGTCAGGTACAGCGCAGGGGCACCGCGCAGGTCACCGCGGTGCCGGTCAGGCAGACCTCGCCCCTGCCGTTGCGCACCGAGGTCGCGAGGGTGCAGATCGGCTTGTCGTCGCGCACGGCGGTGATCTCGACGCGCGCCGTGATCGTCTCGCCGACCAGCACGGCCTTGACGAAGCGCCACTCGACACCGAGGCACGCGGTGCCCGGCCCCGGCAGATCCTCTGCCACCGCGGCATTCAGCAGGCCGGAGGTGACGCCGCCCCGCACGATCAGCCCGCCGAAGGGCGAGCGATCGGCCAGTGCCGCGTCGTAGTGCAGCGGATCCATGTCACCGGTCATGGCCGAGAACATCTCGACATCGCGCATCGAGGTCGTGCGGCTGCGCTCGGCCACGGCGCCGAGTGCCGGACGTCCCTTCAGCGTACCGGCCCATGCGTCCGTCATCATGCTGGCTCCCGCGTTGCCGTCTGCGGCGCGTCTCGGGAGAGCAGATACTCGGCCTCGCGCTTCATCGCCTGGTTGAGCGCCTTATGCAGCGCCTTCGCCTGATCGAGGGTGCAGTCAGGGGCGGCGATCGCGTCCGTCACATCGGGCAAAGGGCGCGAGTGCCAGTCGCGGGTCCCTGGTACTGGGCGAACGCCGCCGTGTGCCGCCGATGGCCGCGTCCGCGAGCAGGTCGGCGTCGCGCAGCGCATCGGTGATGCCGTGCGCGGTGATCGGGTTCTTGAAGTAGCCGGCATCGCCGACCGGGGCCCAGCCTGGGACATGCGCCTCGCGCAGGAAGCCGGGCCGTCCGGCGAAGGCGTGCAGCGCCCCGTCGCGCGGCGCCGCGAGCACCTGCGCGCCACGGCCGGAGAGACCTCGCGCAGCACGGCAATGGAACCCTGCCTCGCGGTCGTTCGGGCTCTGCCCGCGGCTGCGGGCCGGCGAGACCGAAACGAACACGATCGCCGTTGCCGGGCTCGCCTGATGCGCATCTCGGCACGCGCGAGCCGCGCGACCGCCGAACCGATCCCGTCCGCGCCGATCACCAGACCGGCCGCAAAGTCATTCAGCCGGACCTCGGCGTCATGCGCGATCGCACCGATCACTTGCCCCTCGACATCATGGCGCAGATCGGCGAGCCGATCGTGCTCCACCTCTCCGGTGGCAACACAGCCGACCTCCGCGGCGGCACGACGCCGATCGGGACCATCCCCGAAGGCGCGTCGGTCATCGCTGATCGCGCCTTCGATGCGGACCGGTTCCGCCGTGCGATCGAAGCGCGCGGCGCGGTGCCGACCATCCCGCCCGGGGCGAACCGGCGCTGGAGGAGTTGCTTCGGTCCGGCGCCCTGCCGCAGCCGCAACGCGATCGGACGGATGGCCTGCCGGCCGAGAGACTTCCGGCGCGTCGCAACCCGTCACGATCGGCTCGCCGCAACCCCCCTTGCGGCCGTCCCCGTCGCCGCCATCGCCGCACTCCGGTCGTGAGTCCGGACCCTAGGCGCGGCCCGACGGCGAGACGTGGAGAGGACCTTGGGGACGTTTCGAGAAGCGCTGGATTCTGCGGTTCTGGGGTTCAGCGACGGTCGTGCAGCCCGTCGGCGCTTCCGCTGCCCGTGCCGGTGCAGTAATGTTCCGCCATGGCGGAAGCCCCCCGCGCACCCTGGCCCCCTGAGACACTCGATCACGCGCTCGCCGCCGAGCTCTCCGCGACCACGCGGCGTGCGCTGGAGGCGGCGGGGGCGATGGTCGCGAACGAGGCCTCCGCACGCGGCATCGCCCCGACTGTCGGTCTGCGGGCGCTGATCGGCGGGCTGGTCGCGGTGGGCGAGACGGAGCGCGGCTCGCCGCTGATCGCCGCCGCGCTGGTTGAGACGCTGGAACGCGTCGCCGGCCCTGCGGCGATCGCGCGCAACCGCGGCCCGGCGGTCGAGAAGGGAGCGCCGACAGGACTGCGGCTGTCACCGCGTGCGGCGGATGCCCTGGCCGTGGCGCGACGGCTGGCCGAGCGCACAGTGGCGCGCGAGCGGATCGACGCGCGGCATCTGCTGGTCGCGCTCATCGCCCCGCCCGAGGCGCCGCTGCTCGCGGCCGCGCTGCGGCGCATCTGGCAGCGCGACTGGGGCATCGACCCGCAGGCGCTGCGCGCGCCGGTGCTCGCGGCGATGGAGGCGAACCCGGAAGCCTCGGAGGATCTCGGCGCGTGGCGCGCGATCCTGCGCGACACCGTGCTGGCGGCGGCCGCCTTCACGCCCGATGCACCGCAGACCGACGATGCGCTGAATCGGCGCGAGGACGCGCGGCGGCTCGCCGAGCTCGCCTGCCTGAAGGACAACGCGCCGCCGCTGGCGATCGGCCTGTTCGGCGACTGGGGCAGCGGCAAGTCAACCTTCATGGCGATGATGCACCAGGAGGTGGAGCGGATCGGCCGCGACTGGAGGACAGAGGCGACCACCCCGTTTGTCACGAACGTCGCACAGATCCGCTTCAATGCCTGGTCGTTCTCGGATGCGAATCTCTGGGCCTCGCTCGCGGTCGAGATCTTCGGCGGACTGCGCGACGAGGTGACGCGGATCGAAGGCACGGCGACGGACAGGGCCGATGCGTTGCTGGCCGAGATCACCGGACGGGCGGAGCTCGCCAGGGCCTCGCTCGAGACGGCGAAGCGCGCGGCCGAGGATGCGCGGCACGCGATCGCGGCGCTGGACCGGCAGATCAGCGCGCTCGACACCAGGCTCGCCGAGCAGGCGCAGCGCGGCGTGGCCGGCGGCGCGGCGGAGGTGCTGGCGACACGGAGCGAGCAGGTGACCGAGACGCTGCGCGCGCTCGGCGTGATCGGGCCGCACGAGGCGGCGACCGCGACCGCGCTCGCGGCCGAGGCTGCGAAGCTGCGAGCCGCTGGCCGTGGGTCATTCGCGGTCGGGCGGCGGCTGGTCGCGCTGATGCGGCCGGGCGCAGGACGGACGGCGATCCTGTCGGTCGCGGCTGCGGCCGGTGCGGTGATCGTCGCGTCGTGGCTGCTGCCATCGGTCGTCGCGACGCTCGCCGGGCTGGTCGCCTTCGCCGCGCCGCTTGGGGCGCATGCGGCCCGCGCCGTGGCGGCGCTCGCGCCGATCCTCGACACGGCCGAGGCGGAAGCGAAGGCCGAGGCTGATCTGCGCGCCGAACGCGAACGCCTCGCCGCCGAACGCGAGGCAGCCGCCGCACGGCTCGCGGCGCGCGAGGCCGAGACGCGCGCGGCGGTGGCGCGGATCGAGAGCCTTGACCGCGCCGCTGCCACGCCGGCCGCGATGCTGCGGTTCTTCCTCTCGGAGAGCGACGAACTGAAGGCCTACGAGCAGGAGATCGGCCTGATCGGCCGGCTGCGGCGGAGCTTCGAGCGGCTGGACATGCTGATGCGCGACCAGGCCGATCCGAACAAGCCGACGGACCCGGCCCTGCCGACCATCGATCGCATCATCCTCTACATCGATGACCTCGATCGGCTGCGCGAGGAGCAGGTGGTGAAGGTGCTGGAGGCCGTGGCGCTGCTGCTGCAATTCCGGCTGTTCGTCGTCGTGGTCGCGGTGGACGAGCGCTGGCTGCGCGGTGCGCTGCAGACGCATTACGGCAAGCTGTTCGAGAACGGCGCGGGGCCGTCCGACTACCTGGAGAAGATCTTCCAGGTGCCGTTCTGGCTGCCCCGGTTGGGACCGGGCGATCCGGCCTTCGCGGGGCTGGCGCGGGTGCTGATGCCGGAGGGCGCCGTGAACGGGACACCGCAGCGTGAACGAGCGCTCGCAGAGGTCGAACGGTTGAGCGACTGGACACGCGCCGATCAGGTGGACCTCGCCATCGATCCAGACGAACAGCCGCAACGCGGTGACGAACAGCCGCTGGAGACGCGTGCGGCCACCGCGGAGCGCGTCACGCTGACCAGAGATGAGGCCGAGGTGCTCACGGCGCTGATGCCGCTCGCCGCCGACACCCCCCGTGATGCCAAGCGGTTCGTCAATCTCTATCGGCTCGCCCGGGCCTCGCGGTCGGCGGAGGCGTTGCGGAGGTTCCTCGGCGGAGAAGGCGACGCACCGGCCTTCGCGGCGTTCGCGTTGGCGCTGGCCTGCGAGAGCGGTTTCGCCGGCGCGCCGCTGCGCCTCTGGCGCACCGCACTCGGCACGCAGCCGGCCGGCGCCATGATCGCCGCCTCGCCGCTGCTGCTCGGCGGCGCGGACGGCTGGCAGCCCCTGCGCGCGGTGCTGCTGCGGGCCCACACGTTCTGGACCGGCGCGGGTTCAGCATTGCGCTTCGCGGACGTCGCCCAACATGCCGCCGAAGCCCGCCGCTACTCCTTCCACCCGCCCCAGGTTGACGAACCCGCCCCACCGCCCGAGGCTCCGGCCGAACCAACCGGGAGCAGCCCCGCATGAACGTCACCACGTCCGAAGCCGCCATCACCGACTGGCTCGCCACCCAGAAGCAGGCGATGCTCGACCTGCTCGAAGCCCTCGTGAACACCGACAGCGGCAGCTACGACAAGCCGGGCGTCGATGCCGTCGGCGCACGGATCAAGGCATTCTTCGACTCGCACGGCATCGCGGTCGAGACCATTCCCGGCGCCACCAAGGGCGACGTGCTGCGCGCGGTGCTGCCCGCCCCCGACCAGGCCGGCGGCAATGCGGGCAAGAACATCGTGCTGATGGGCCACCGCGACACGGTGTTCCCCAAGGGCGAGGCCTCGAAGCGCCCGTTCCGGATCGAGAACGGACGCGCCTATGGTCCCGGTGTCGCCGACATGAAGGCGGGGCTGGTGATGAACGCCTTCGTGCTGGCCGCGTTCAAGAGGTTCGGGGCCGCGCCCGGGCCGATGGTCGGCCTCTTCACCGGCGACGAGGAGATCGGCTCGCCCGAGGGCCGTGCGGCGATCGAGGCCGAGGGTCGGATGGCGCGCGCGGTGTTCAACAGCGAGCCCGGACGGCCGTCAGGCAACGTCGTCACCGCGCGCAAGGGCGGGGTGTTCATGGTGATGGCGATCGAGGGCAAGGCCGCGCACTCGGGCGGCAATTTCGAGGCCGGCATCAGCGCGATCGAGGAGCTCGCGCGCAAGATCATCGCGATCCACGCGCTGACCGACCTGAAGGCCGGGATCACGCTGAATGTCGGCCTGGTGCGCGGCGGGCAGTCGGTGAACACG